>JAOZLS010000060.1 GCA_029934705.1 Bacteroidales bacterium
GTATTCATTGCTCCACAAACATTAATAACTTGTCCACTAACATAAGAAGATAAATCAGAACCTAAGAAAACACATGTATTTGCTACGTCTTCTGGAGTTCCTCCTCTTTTTAACGGTATTCCTTTTATCCACTCTTTTTTTGCATCTTCTGGAAGTTCTGCTGTCATTTCGGTAATAATAAAACCTGGTGCTATTGCATTACTTCTAATGTTTCTTGAGCCTAATTCTTTTGCTATTGATTTTGTAAAGCCAATAATTCCAGCTTTTGATGCCGAATAATTTGACTGTCCACCATTACCACTAACTCCAACAACCGAACTCATATTAATAATAGAACCTGAACGTTGTTTTAACATAATTTTTTGAACGGCCTTTGTCATATTAAATACCGATTTTAGATTTACGTTTATAACTAAATCCCATTGTTCCTCGGTCATTCTCATTATAAGTTGGTCTCGTGTAATACCAGCATTATTAACTAATATATCAACTCGTCCAAATTCTTTAAAAATTTCATCAACTGTATTTTGCGAACTTTCAAAATTTGATGCATCAGACGCATATATTTTTGCTTTAATACCCATTGCATTAAGCTCTTTCTCTAATTTATCTGTGTTTTCATTTAAAGCTATATCTGTAAGTGCTATATCGGCACCTTGTTCTGCAAATTTTTCTGCTATTGCTTTTCCTATTCCTCTGGCTGCACCCGTTATTACAGCAACTTTCCCACTTAGTAATTTCATATTTTACAATTTTAAAATTATTTCACAAATTATAAATAACTCTTTCCTAAAAAAAACTTATAATCTTTCATAGTTACATTTATAACTCTTAGGGATTGTTATGAAATAATCCCTTAAAGTTTTTACAAAAATATGTTTTTTTCAACATTGACCAAACTCATATTAAACAAAGTTAACTAGAATAATGAACACCTTCCCATAAAGCATTATAATAATGAGAGTTATACAGTACTAAAAAGCCATATTATTTATAATAAATATTTTACATTTAATTTTCTAGGCAAAAAAAAAGAGGGAACCACCCCTCTTTTACAAAAATTAATCTAAAACCAAACTATATGAAAAATCTTAATGCTCTTTGTTATAATTTATATTACGTAACCTTTTAAAAAAGGTTTCATTTTTTTGTAAAAATCTTAAACAATCTCTTATTTTATAAAAAAAGAGGGAACCACCCCTCTTTTCAAACAAAAATTAACCTAAAACCAAACTATATGAAAAATCTTTAATGTCGTTTTATAATTTCATTTACGCAATTTTATAAAAAAGGTTTCAATTTCTCTGGAAAAAAAGCAAAAATAATTTATACTTATCATAAAACATTAACAGCAAAGAACTTATCAACAATACTTTTTCATTTTTATTATAAAAAAAGAGGGAACCACCCCTCTTTTTAAAACAAAAACTAAATTAAAGCCAAATAAATGACCAATTTAGTATCATTAACACTTTCTTACAATTACTGTAAAAAAGTAAAAGAGGGAACCACCCCTCTTTTTAAACAAAAATGAACTTAAAACCAAACTATATGATAAAAGGATTTTATCATATCGAGCTACAAATATAAGGAACTATTTTTTAATACCCTAATTTAATTTACTTTTTTTTTGAAATTCTTTTATAATAATGTTTTGAATCTCCTTTTTTTCCATAACCAATTGTATCACCTGCAATATTTATTCTTGCTTCTAGGCAGTTTGTGCAATCGTCAGCCCCTTCGTCTATACAGGGTTTATTTTCGTATAACAAATAATTTTTTCTATTGATGGTTGGAGTAATATTAGGCATTATTATATTTGCTCCAACTTTCAAGGCTTTTTCTCTACCTATTGGGTCTATGGCTTGCAAAGCGGTAGCTGCTGCAATATTTATATCTTTCATCAAAAGCCTTAGTATGGCTATCATTTTTAAACTTAAATTAAATCTTTCTGTTAATGGTAGTAATTTTTCTTTATGCTGAAACAAAGGAGTTTCAGCATGTTCAATGTATGGTCCCATACCTACCATATCAATATCAAAATCTCTAAAAAAAAGCAAATCGTTTGCTAAATCTTCATAAGTTTGAAATGGTAAACCAATCATAACTCCTGTTCCTGTTTGATATTCAAGAGTCTGCAATGTTTGTAACGCTTCTAGTCTGCGTTCAAAATTATGTTTTTTATTATTTGGGTGAAGTTTATAATAAAGGTCTATATTACTTGATTCTATTCGTAGTAGATACCTGTGAGCTCCGCTCTCTCGCCAGCGATTATATACATCTTTTGTTTGTTCGCCTAAAGATAAGGTTACGCCTAGTTCGCCATTAGACAGTTTTTTTATCTTTTTTAAAAGGGAATCTATTTTTTCAACAAAAACCTTATCTTCTCGTTCTCCGCCTTGCAAGACTACCGAGCCATAGTTATTTTCATAAGCAAATTGTACGGCAGATAAAATTGTTTTTTCATCTAATTCATAACGGGATGTGTTTTTATTATCGAGCCTAATTCCGCAATAATAGCAATTTTTTGCACATATATTTGAAAATTCTATTAATCCTCGATAATAGGTATATTTACCTACAAATTCTTCTTTTATTAATGCCGATTTTCTATACAATTCATTTCTATCTTCAACATTAGACTTTAATAAACTAACTATATCTTGTTTTGTTAAGTCCGCTTTTGCTAAAATATTAGATATATTATTTACTGATGTATCCATTTCTATTTTTTATTCAAAAAAAAGCATTTTTATAATAAAAAACAATGATTTATATCAATGTTAAAATATAGAAAATTCATCATGTTTCTACTTTTTAAGCAAATAAACTTTTTCTTTTACAATATTTGCCCACTCTAAATGGCTTTTTGAGTCATTAAATGTAGTATATGGAATTGTATCACCAATGTAAATTCTAATTGTTTTATTTTTTTTATTCATTACTTCAGCTGGAATAAGGAAAAGCTCCAAATTAGCCTTAATTCTAAAGAATTTACGAAACTGAGCTACTCTATAAAACCTTTTCGAATTTACTGAATCTACAAAAACAGGTACAATATCACGTTTATATTCAACTGCATGGCGGATAAAACTTCTTCGCCATTCTCCATCTTTAATTATTCCATTAATTTTTCTTGACACTCGTCCGGCAGGAAACGTAAGAATTTGAGTGTTTTCAGACTGCATTTCCTTAGTAAGTTTACTTATTGAAGTATTTTCTGTTTTTGAAAAAACACCTACTGGAATAAGCATTTCTTTTACATTTTCAACCCCCATTAATACCTCATTTGCAACTACTTTTAAATTGTCCTGTTTTTTCGATAATTCAAGCATTACAGCTAAAAAGTCAAGACCTCCTAATGGATGATTTCCTGTAAAAATATTTCTACCATCTAGCGGGATTTTTTGTTCATTAATTATTTCAATATTCAAATTCAAATAATCTTTTGTCTTAGTTAAAAACTTTATATTTTTATCGCCATTTCCATTTAATATTATACCATTCAACTCCTTTTGCCTTATAACTTTGGCTAGAATATTAATAATAAACTTTGGAAGTTTTTGTATCTTTTTATTTTTCTGACTTCTTATAACTTTTTCAATATCTATAAGTCGTATTTCTACTTTTTCTTCGTCAATCATAAATAACTTATTTTAAAAACGTTCTTTTGTTACAATTATAAAGTTGAATCCACTCAAAAAAGTCTAACTTTTTAAAAGTCGCTTTTAGAAAATTTAATGCTAAAAAAACTTTTCGATCAAGATTCAAAGTTTGCAAATATATATATTTTTATTTTTACCATTCCTCAAAAAAATATATAAGTGTTACTAATTAAATTACATTTTGAAAAAAGTTTTTTTATATTTACAATATCCTTTCATATTATAAGGAATGAATATTAAATTTTTGTTCCTAAATTGAAAAATTGTGAATATGGGAAATTATTATATGTTCTAACCTTTTTTAATAAAAAAACATACAGATGAAAATAGTATTCAAAAGCTTATTTGCTTTAATGTATATTATACTTTTTAGTATTAATACAAATGCACAGACAGAAGAACTAGACTACGATGCAGCAGTGGTTCTATTTAATAAGGCAAATAAAGAAAAACTAAGATATGACTTTAATCCTGCCGAAATAAATTTTCAAAAAGCGGCAAACCTATTTAAAAAACACAATTATTGGGGAAACTATATTCAAAGTATGTATTCCTTAGCCGATATTTATGTTCAAAAAAATAAATTTTATGAAGCAGAGGCTATTTTTACTGAAATTGATAAAATTGCAATAGAAGAATTTGGAGAAGAAAGTAAATTTAGAATTAATATACTTTTAGGTAAAGGAAATACTAGTTTCTATAACGGAAAAGCTAATGATGCTCTAAGATTTTACAAGGAAAGTCTTGCCCTAAATACTAAACTTACTGGTGGAGGTGATTATATCGAATCTCAAATTTACTCTTCTCTAGGAAATACTTATTCGGTTGTTGGTGAGTACGATAAAGCAATGGATTATTATGAAAAGGATTTAAAATTAAAAGAAAAAATATTTGGAAAAGAAAGCCCTGAAATTACAATTGTATATAATAACTTAGCTATTACATATAAAAATAGAGGTCAGTTTGACCTAGCTTTAGAATATGTTGAGAAAGCATTAAAAATTAGTATCAAAGCACAAGGTGAAAATTCCAGAACTGCTAGCTTTTATGGTACAAAAGGTAATATCTATTATGAAAAAGGTCAGTACGATTTAGCTTTAGGTTTTATCAGAAAAGCTCTTAAAATAAATATAAAAGCTTTTGGCGAAAATCATAAAACAGTGGCAGATAATCGTAATGCCATAGGAATAATTCTCATAAAACAAAGTAAACTGAGTGCTGCACTAATTTCTTTTAAAGATGCTTTAACAATTCAAAAAAATGTTTTAGGAGAAACTCACCCAGACATTGCAATGACATGCAACAACATAGGTTTTATTCTGCAGCAACAAGGTAAATATGAATCGTCCTTAGCTTTTTATAAAAATGCAGTTGAAATAAAATCCCAATACTATGGGAATAATCATCCAGACATAGCTTTCTATTACAATAATATTGGTATTAATTATTATAACCAAGGAATGTATAGCGAAGCAATACAAAACTACACTAATGCTCAAAATATATTAGAAAATAAATACTCTATTAAATTTCCTGGCTTAGTAAAAATATATGCAAATAAAGCCGACATTTACCGAAAAACTAAAAACTACAACAAATCACTTGAGTATTACCAAAAAAGTTTAACTGCAAACATTAAAGAATTTAATCCCGATACAACTGATTACTTCTCAAATCCAATAATCAGAAATTATTACGATATAAATAAACTACTGATTTCGTTACAAGGCAAAGCTATTGTTTTAAGTGTTATGTACTCTGCCGACTCATCTATACAGAATATTGAAAACGCCTATAATACATATTTATCTTGCGATACTGTTATAGCAATTGCTGGAAGAATGGCTTTAAAAGAAAGCGATAAAATAGATTTGAATAATAGAACCAAAGTCGTATATGAAAATGCAATTATTACATCTATAGAACTTGCAAAATTGCAAAAAAAAGATAAAGACAAGCAAAAATATTATAATAAAGCCTTTTACTTTTCCGAAAAAAATAAAGCAGGAATTCTATCTCAAGCTATTTCGGCTTCCAATGCAGTAAAATTTGCAGGAATTCCTGATGAAATTATTAATACAGAAAAAGAATACCAACTACAAATTTCAATTCTTGAAAAACTAATAGCAGAATCTAACGACAATTCAAAAGTTGAAGTTTATGAAAATTTACTGTTTGAATACAACAATAAGATAATTAATTTAACTAAAAAAATTGAAACCGAATATCCAAAATATTACAGTTCTAAATACGAAACAAATGTTATAGACATTAAAAGTATTCAACAAAATTTAGATAATAATTCTGCTTTTAGAAGTTATTTTGAAGCACAAAATCAAATAATAATTTTTACAATTACTAAAGATGAAATAACAATATTCCCTAGCGAAAAACCCGAAGATTTTAATCAGAAAATTAAAGATATACTTAAATATACAACATCTGGTTATAAAGTTGATTTTCCTAAATATATAAAATTAGCCTACGAGCTTAATAATATCCTTTTCCCTGATAAATTAAATAAGAACATTAAAAATTTAACAGTAGTTGGCGATGGTTACATCTCTCTCCTACCCTTTGATGCACTATTTTATGAAGAATATAAAGGTGATGTATTAAACTTTAAAGACTATCCTTTTCTTATAAAAAAATACAATATAAATTATTTTTATTCCGCAAATTTCTTTGTTAATTCTTTCAAAAAATCAAATAATAAAATTTCAAATTTTTACGCCATAGCTCCTATTTTTGACAACCTCGAATACAGCAACATTAATGGTTTTGAAGTAACTCCACTTCCGGGTTCTAAAGAAGAACTTAGTGGTATTGAAAAAATATTATCTCTGAAAAACATTAATTTCAAATCGGTATTCTCAAAAAAAGCAACCGAAATTTCGTTAAAACATGAAATACTCAAAAACTACAACATAATTCATATTGCTACCCACGGAGTTGTAAACACCCAAAACCCAGAGCTTTCAGGGCTAATTTTATATCCTACCGATAATAATGACGATATATTATACTCTGGCGAAATTTATAATTTGGAATTAAACGCCGATTTAGTAGTTTTGTCCGCTTGTAGAACTGGTATTGGTCAAATATCAAAAAGTGAAGGAATTATTGGTTTGCCTAGAGCATTACTCTATGCTGGAGCACAAAATGTATTAGTTTCATTATGGAAAGTATCCGATGCATCAACAGCAAATTTAATGATTGATTTCTATAAAAATATAATTGAAAATAATGACTCATATACCGATGCCCTTTACAAAGCAAAAATCAAAATGATTGAAGGTGGTGGAAATTTTGCTCACCCATTTTTTTGGTCTCCATTTGTTTTAATAGGAAAATAATATATATAGATAATGAAAAAAAACATAAATTGTAAAGGTAAATTACTTGATTTATCAAACCCCATTGTTATGGGAATACTCAATATTACACCCGACTCTTTTTACGATGGGAATAAATATAAGTCTGAAAACGAAATTGCTAAAAGAGCTGAACAAATATTAAGCGAAGGTGGGAAAATAATAGATGTTGGAGCATACTCCTCCCGCCCAGGAACTAAAATAATTTCAGAAAAAGAGGAATTAAATAGACTTATTTTTGCTTTAGAAATAATTAATAAAAAAAATCCTGATGCAATTATTTCTGTCGATACTTTTAGGGCAAGAATTGCAAAAATTGTTGTTAAAAATTATAATGTATCAATAATTAATGATATTTCGGCTGGTCAGTTTGACCCTGATATGTTTTGCACTATGGGACACCTTAATGTACCATACATTATTATGCACACTAAAGGGAATCCACAAAATATGCAAAACAATCCGCAATACTCAAATGTCATTAAAGAAATAGCTCTCTATTTTTCAGATAAAATACTTAAAGCTAGTATCTTTGGAATAAACGATTTAATAATTGACCCTGGCTTTGGCTTTGGAAAAACTATTGAACACAACTATACTATTTTAAATGAATTAGATAAATTTAAAATGTTTGAGCGTCCAATATTAGTTGGAATATCCAGAAAATCAATGATATACCATCCATTAAACATTACACCAGAAGAAGCACTCCCTGGAACTATCGCACTCAATGCAATTGCTCTTCAAAAAGGAGCTAACATACTTAGAGTTCACGATGTAAGAGAAGCTGTACAAAATATTCAAATAAACTCACTACTAAATACTTAAACATTGACTTTTTTAGACATAGGAATAATAGATATCCTCGACATTTTTGTGGTTGCCTTTTTACTTTACCAAGTTTACATGCTAATTAAAGGTACTGCTGCTATCAAAATATTTACTGGTATTGCAACTTTATATCTTATATGGTTAATTGTGGGAGCTCTTAAAATGCAACTACTCAGCACAATACTTGGGCAAGTTATGGGACTTGGTGTTATTGCTCTTTTAATTGTATTTCAACAAGAAATTAGAAAATTTGCTATATATATAAGTAACAAATACTTATCTAAACTCGATTTTTCTACCGAACTTATTTTTAAACGAATAATAAAAAATAAATCCGATGTTAAAGTTTGGGCAATTGTAAAAGCATGCATCAAATTTTCAAAAACAAAAACGGGTGCTTTAATTGCAATAACTCGTAAATCGGAACTTCTTAACCTTATCGACTCAGGAATTACTCTTAATGCCGATACATCAAGTATTTTACTCGAAAATATTTTTGATAAGGCATCAGCAATGCACGATGGTGCAATTATTATTACAAACGACAAAATAATTGCAGCAAAATGTATTTTACCTGTTTCCGATAAAAAATCACTACCCGAAAATTTTGGATTAAGACATCGTGCCGCCTATGCACTTGCTCAACAATCTGATTCTGTAATAATTACAGTTTCCGAAGAAACAGGTGGAATTAGCTTATTTGAAGATGGTAAATTTACTAAAGATATTAGTGCTGGAGATCTTATAAAGAATTTGGAAGAACAATTTGTATCCAAAATAAACCTGAGAAATGCTTAAATATGAATCTTGAAAAAATATTTATCGAAACATTACAAAAATACACTTCTAACAAAAACATAATTGAAACTTTTTATAACGAAATAGCCGTAAATTATAATTCAAAAACTAGGTTTTATCACAATTTTACTCATATTATAAATATGATTGAATTTGCTCTTTCTATTAAAGAAAAAATAGATGATTTTGATACTTTTATTTTAGCAATATTCTACCACGATGTAATTTATAATTCTCACAAGTCTAATAATGAAGAAGAAAGTGCCAAACTTGCAAAAAAACACCTAAGCTCAATTAATTTCAACATATATAAAATAGATATTATAAGCGAAATGATTTTAAGATCTAAAAATCATTCCGAATCAAAACCTAACGACTCAAACGAATTAAAACTTTTTTTAGACATTGATTTATTAATACTTGCATCGCCTAAAGATATTTACAAGCAATACGTTTCAAACATCAAACAAGAATATAAGCACGTTCCTAAAATTATTTTCAACTCAAAAAGAAAACAAATATTAAAAAATATTTATTCTGAAAAATTCATCTACAAAACTTCCTTATTCAGAAATAAATATGAAAATCTAGCCAAAAACAATCTTTTATCCGAAATAAACTCAAAATAACACATGAATATTGAAAAAAATATAGCAATTTGGGCAAAAGGCTCAACTGTTCTTATGGTAGAACAAAATAAACTACCATTTTCCTACGAAATTTACGAATCTAAAACTTATAAACAAACTGCAATTGCAATAAAGACAATGATTACTAGAGGTGCCGGCTCAATTGGAGCAGCTGCTGCCTTTGCAATGATGCAAGCAATTATTGAAGCCCCCGATAATAATTTTCAGGAATATATAAATAATGCGAAAAAAGAAATTGAAGCTACAAGACCAACTGCTCGCGATTTATTTGCTGCAACCGAGAGAGTATATAATGCCTCTAAAATCTCAATACAAAATGCTATTGACGAAGCTTTTTTAGTTACTAAAGAAATATCTGACTCCTGTAAAAACATTGGTATTCTCGGAAATACTTTATTAAAAAACGATGCTAGAATTCTTACGCATTGTAATGCTGGCTGGCTCGCTCTTGTTGAACATGGCTCTGCCCTTGCTCCTATTTACGAAGCCCACAAACATAAAAAAAACATTTTTGTTTACGTGAACGAAACTCGCCCCAGAAGCCAAGGTGCTAGGCTTACTGCTTGGGAATTAAATCAAGCAAATGTAAAGCATGCAATTATTGCCGACAATGCAGCGGCTTGGTATATGTTGCAAAATAAAATTGACATTGTAATAACTGGTGCCGACAGAATTGCTGCCAACGGCGACACAGCAAATAAAATTGGAACTCTTGAAAAAGCAATAGTCGCAAAAGAATTTGAAATACCTTTTTATATAGCAGCTCCTAGTTCAACATTCGATTTTTCAATTAAAACAGGTAACCAAATTATTATTGAAGAAAGAAACCCCGAAGAAGTTTTATACCAAAAAGGATTAGATCAAAACGGTGATATTAAAACTATTAGAGTAGCCTCGGAAGGTTCAACTGCATTAAATCCAGCTTTTGATGTTACACCTTATAAATATATTACAGGATTTATTACCGAAAAAGGAATTTTAAAACCCGAAGAATTAATGGTTCTTACACAAACTTAGTAATTATTAAAAAAACTTTTCTACTTGCCTATTTCAGGTGTTTTCACCTGCGACCAATATTATAAATATAGAATAGAATAGAATAGAATAGAATAGAATAGAATCAGTAAACTAAAATAACTATGAGCGAAATATATCTTGGAACAAAATTTCAATCTGTTCAAATATCGAACAAAGCTCCTGAACACAAAAAATTAAAAATGTTAAATTTTTGGTGTTCATACTTTAATAACTCAAATTTAGCTCCGCCTTATGAAGGTGGTTCTTCTGGAAATTTAAGTTTTAGGTGCGAAAACGAAAAATTTATTATTACAGCGGGACATACTGCCTTATCTGACGATATGCAAAACTCCGATTTTGTAAAAGTTACTAAATCTGATATTAAAAATTTCAAACTAGAATACGAAGGCAAAAAGCTACCATCGTCGGAATCGTTAATGCACTATGTAATTTACGAAAATAGACCCGAAATAAATGCAATTTTTCACGGACATTCGCCTGAAATACTCAAATATGCTGAACACTTTAACTTTCCTGTTACTAAAATAGAAGAAGAATATGGAACAGCTAAATTAATTGACGAAATGCTTAAAATACTAAAAGATAATAATTTTATAATACTTAAAAATCACGGTTTTATCTCACTAGGAAAAGACCTTGAAACAGCAGGAAAAAACGTTTATATAATACTCGAAAAAATAAACAATATAAAGTAGATTAAACTTGACAGTATACTTGTACTAAAATGTATATAGCAAAAAATATTAAATTACTTTCAATTCCGTAATACTGTGATAAATATAGAGCAACCGTAGCCTGAGCTTGTCGAAGGCGAGCTAGCAATTTATTGACAGTTCCTACACGTCATTCCGAACTCGATTCGGAATCTATGCATTCTCGGATTGCAGAACTACTGCTATCAGAAAAAATGATAATATTCAATTAAATCTAGTATGACAACATATACTTTCCCTTATATTGCTTAAAATCAACAAATTTACGGAAATGTTTTTTTTGGTATCAATATCTTAATAACTTTACAACTTTGAGAGCACTCCGAAAAGTCAAAATTTTTATAGAAATCGGTCTGACGGCTTTATTAATTAACAGAAGATAAAATAGATAGGTTTCAGCATTTTGCAAATACAACCGTCTGACCTGGTTTTCGGAGCAAACTTAACTTTATAACTTTACAACATGAAAAACATGAAAAAACTAATTCTTTTAAGCACGGTACTATCAGTAATATTCCTTTTTTCTTGTAAAGAAAAAAAAGAACACGAAAACCTTGATTTTGAAAACTCAAGAGGAAATATTATTAAAGCCGAAAAAATAAATTCACTAATAAAAAACGGTAAAGATATTACAATAAAAAACGCAACAATACTCGGCAATATAGATTTTACCAGTTCTAGCGAAGAAAACCTCGACGGACCTCATTTAATACGAAACCATGTACGATCATCAGTTAATTTTTTAAACTGTACTTTTAAAGGTAAAATCACTGCACAAAAGTCTGAAACAGATTACTCGCAGGTAACATCTTTCAACAAAAACATAACTTTTATTGGATGTACTTTTCAAGATACTGTAAATTTTAAAAGCTCGCAATTTAATGCAATTCTTAATATTAGAGACTCTGAGTTTCAACAAAAAACGAGCTTTGAAGGTGCATTATTCTATTTCAACAAAAATTATTTTGCCAATAATACAATGAGTGAAAACACCGATTTTAATATGGCAGTTTTTAAAGGTGAAATTAGCTTTTTAAAGACACAATTTCTTAAAAATGTTAATTTTCAAATGGCTAAATTTCATGACATTGCTCAATTTAGTAATACTTCTTTTCATGAAAATGCAGAATTTAGTTTAATAAATGTAAATAGTAACATTTTCTTTAATTACTCCGAATTTCACAAAACAATTTCGTTTAACTCTGCAAAATTTATGGGTAGAACTGAATTTACAAACTGTAAATTTAATTATATAACAGAATTCAGGAACATTTTCTTTTATGGAGACGTAAAATACGATAACTCGACATTTATTGGAGTTGTAAACTTTGAAAACTCAATATTTTTTATATCTGACATAACAAACCAAAAATATACAATTGAAAAAGGAACAGATTTTGTATTTAATAACACAAAAACTATTAATCATCAAATTCTTAAAGTTGACGATTTGAAAAATCAATAAAAATACCTACCTTTGGTATAGAAACTTTTTTTTAACCATAATATAAAATTTTATACAATGAAAAAATTCATTTATCAAGTATTAACGGTTACCTTTATACTAGGCACATTTGCCTTCTTTTCCACAGGTTGCGACCCCGATGATCCAGAAGCATTAGATAATGCTTTAGGATGGTTTGGTATAGGCGGAACTAATGGCGATGACACTGCAAACATAGAAAACGACATCAATTTTGGACAAGGCGACCTACCTGCTAGTGCCGATTTATCAAATAAATTTCCTCCAATAGGAAACCAAGGTTCTTATGGTACTTGCGTTAGCTGGGCAGTTGGTTACAACCATAAAAGCTTTTTAGAAGCTGTTGATAACTCAAGAACAACTTCCGATATGACAAACCAAAACTATGTTTACAGTCCTAAATATTTATTTTGGGCAATAGCCGACTCCGATAAAGGTGCAGACTGCAACGGTACTGGTTTTGAACCTGCTTATGATGTAATGATTAATAGCGGAATAGCTTCACTTCAAGTTACACCATATACCGATTTAGGCGACTGCTCTGGCTCTACTTCACAGTGGGATGCAAGTGCTTCGCAATTTTTAATTGAAAGCTACAGACAAGTTGACGTAAACAAAGATAAAATTAAACAATACCTTGCACAAGGAAGAGCATTAAGTTTTGGTGCAAAACTAGGCGATAATTTTATGGCATGGAACAGCTCAAGTGTATTATATTCTGATACTTACGAATATAACGGACAACATGCCTACCATGCAATGACACTTTGTGGATACGACGATAGTAAAGGAACAAACGGTGCTTTTAGAGTTGTAAACTCTTGGGGTACAGGCTGGGGAGATAACGGCTATATTTGGGTTGATGAAAACTTTTTTGTTGACGAATTTGCTTTTTGCGTATTTGCTGCAACTAACAAACGCTCAAACCCTGACGACGATGGCGATAATGAAGTTGACGACCCTAACTCTGGAGACGACCTACTTGCCTGGGAACTTTTAGATGAAGACAATGGTGGAGGACTTAATAGAATTGCAAAATACAATGTATTTAACTCTGGCTCAACAGAAATACTTGCTAGCTCTGACTGGAATATTCTTTACATATACTACAACGCCAACAATGCAAACGATTATGGTATAATGCTTTACGACTATTACTCAAATGATTACGGAAGCATGGGCGAAGACGGCGAATTAGTAGATGGAGATGGAGACCAAAGTTGGTGGAACCATATAAACGTTCCTTCAGGACAAAGTGTTGCACAAGCCTTATATGGTGGCGATAATGCAAGATTCCAATGGCCATATACTATGCCTGAAATTACTGGAGACTATTACCTTGTTATTATGGCTGATGGTTACGATGTAATTAGCGAGTTTGACGAGTCAAACAATTATTTTTATTTAACTGACCAAGAAGGCGGACCAATAACTTTTGAAAACGGTATTATGCAAGAAGTTCCTGCAGGACCTACAAAAAGTAAAAACCTACACCCACAAATTGGCGACCCTTCTGAAAAAGAAAACGTAAGAGTAGAAGGATATAGAAATACATACACCACAAAAGAAATTACCAAAATGATTAAACACAGAAAAGCTTCAGGTGATATTCAACGAAAAGCTGCTTTATTTATTAAAAACAAAAATAAAGGAAGTAAATCTAATGGTTAAGTCTAATTATAAATAACTTACACTTAATAAAAAATGCCGTTCAGTAAATGAACGGCATTTTTTTGTATTACAACTTTTCCTCTCCCGTAGGCTAAACACTTGCCTGTTGCAGATGTTTTCACCTGCAAACAAAATCATATTCTTAATAAATGTTAAAAAGAAAATTGTATTTTGAATAATAAAGTAATGATTAATAAAAGAATAAGAAAACTTTTAGTCTTAACACCTGTTGCAATGGAAATTGTATTTTGAGAATAAAAGCCACGAATACAAGAATAAAAAAAACAGTAAAGACAATTAACGAATTGTCTCTCCCCCCTGTTATAGAG
>JAOZLS010000061.1 GCA_029934705.1 Bacteroidales bacterium
AATATAAGAAACAAGCTGAAAATCAGAAAGTTTTAACTTAGTAAAGTAGTATTATGAAACTATATATTCTAAAATTACGTAATAACTATAAATAATCAAAAGTCCGTTAAGGAACTTTTTCAAATAAAATAGAACAATGCATTTAATAATGAAAAGCATTCCAACATATAACGAATTAGAACAGGAAAATAAATTATTAAAACAACAATTATTGATAAATAAGAACGGTAATTTTTTTAATGATTATTTTGACAACAACCGAGCAATAATGCTTCAAGTGCATTCGTCTTCAAAAAAAATAATAAATGCAAATGCTGCGGCTTTAGAGTTTTATGGCTATACAAAACAAGAATTATTACAAAAAACTATAAATGATTTACACACGTTAACGCCACCCGAAATTGACAAATTAATGAAAGGGGCTACAACAAGAAAATCAAATTTATTTCAATTTAAACATTATATAAAAAACAACATAATTAAAGATGTTGAAGTTTATGCATCGCCACTTAAAATAGGAGGTGAAACATATATGTTTTTAACAATACAGGATATTACTGAAAGAATAAAATTTGAAGAAAAGCTACAAAAAAACAGAAATTTATTAAAAAAAGCTCAAAAATATGCACATCTAGGACATTGGGAATTAAACCTAATTAATAATCAATTTAGTTGGTCCGATGAAACATACCGTATTTTTGGAGCAGAACCACAAGAGTTCCCAGCAAATCACGAAGCTTTTATTCAAAATGTACATCTCGATGATAGAAAAAAAATAGAAGATGTATATGAAAAATCATTAAAAAACAAAACTCCTTATGAAATAGAATATAGGCTATTACTGAAAAATGGAGAACTGAAAAATGTAATAGAAAAATGTAATATTGACTATGATAATTTTAATAAGCCAATACGATTTATTGGTATTATTTTAGATATTACAAAACAAAAAACAAATCAAAAAAATTTAATTGTACAAAATAATCAGTACGCCCTGTTAAATAATGAATATCAGTTATTAAGCGATAAATTAATTGACAAAAACATAAAACTTTTACAAAGTGAAGAAAACCTAAAATATTTATTTGCACATAACCCAGTCGCACTTTGGGAAGAAGATTTTTCAGAATTAATTAAGGTATTAAGGAAAAAGAAAGCTGAAGTTACTAATTTAAGAAAATATATAGACGAAAACCCTGATTTTGTAACATATTGTGCTTCAATAATTAAAATTATAAATATGAATAAAGCTTCATATAAATTACTTGGTAAATCTTCTAAGCATTCTATTAATTTAGAAAAAAACTTTAGTGGTAAATCTCTCGTAACTTTTAAAAATGAGCTTATAGCAATATCTGAAAATAAAAAAGAATTTATTGAAGAAACAGAATTCTTTACAAATAATAGTGAAAAAATAGATGTAGTATTTCAACTCGTTGTTTTTTACCAACTTGGGAAAGCTATAATTTCTATAACTGACATTTCAAATCAAAAAAAACACGAGCGACAATTAAAAATACAAAATAATGAATTTCTGCGACTCAATAATGAGCTAACTAAAGCAAACGCTCTAGCAGAAAATAATGCAACTAATTTTAAAAACTTATTTGAACAAAACCCCATATCTCTTTGGGATGAAAATTTTTCTGATATTATTGATATACTAGATGATATTCGAAAATTAAATTTAACCGATTATAAAAAATACCTATATAGAAGACTTGATATTGTAGAAGAGTGTTCAAAAAAAATGATTACTGTTAATGTTAATCAAGCAACATTGAACTTATTAAAAGCTCCAAATAAAAAATACTTATTAGATAATATTGACAAAATTTTCACACCTAAATCAATAGATTTCTTTATTCTAGAATTAGAAACTATACTTCTTAATAAAGACTATTTTGCAGGAGAAACAGAATTCAAAAGATTTGATGGTGAGATAATTACTGTTATCTCTAAAATGTTTTTTACTAAAGATGCATATAGAGTTATAACTGCTGTTACTGACATTACTGACAGAAAACATGCCGAAAACGAACTTTTACAAGCAAAAGAAAAAGCTGAAGAAAGTAACCGTTTAAAAACAGAATTCATAAATAATATGTCTCATGAAATTAGAACCCCAATGAATGGGATTCTTGGTTTTTCTCAATTTCTAAACACACCAAACATAACAGCCGAAAAACGAAAATTTTACACAGACATTATACAAAGTAGTGGTCATCAACTAATGCGAATAATAGACGACATTTTAGAAATTTCAAAACTCGGTACAAAACAAGTAAAAGCCATTGATGAAGAAGTTTGTCTTAATGACCTATTATTAGAACTTTTCTCAATTTTTGATATTAAAGCCAAGGAAAATAAAACACCATTATACTATAAAAATAATTACTGCGACGAAAATAGCATAATACTAACAGACAAGTCGAAACTAAATAAAATATTAAGTAATTTACTAGAAAATGCTTTAAAATATACAAAAGAAGGTTTTATTGAATTTGGTTATCATATTCATGAATCTCAACTAATAATTTACGTAAAAGATACTGGAATAGGAATACAAAAAGATAAACAAGAAATGATTTTTGATCGTTTTTCTCAAGAAGAAAAAGAATTATCTAAAAAAGTTGGAGGTTTAGGACTTGGACTATCTATTGCAAAAGAAAATGCAGAACTTTTAGGAGGAAAAATTACAGTAGAGTCTATAAAAGGAGAAGGTTCAACATTTTTTGTTACAATTCCTTATAAACACGTTGCCAATCCTGAAAATATTATAATTAAAAACAAAATTAAAAATACAGAAAAACAAAACTTAATATTAATTGTTGAAGATGAAGAAGTAAATTTTTTATTTTTAGAAATATTACTAAAAAAAAGCAATACTACAAAATTCAATATTATACATGTTAAAAATGGACAAGAAGCAGTTGATATATGTAATAATAACCAAAATATAGACTTAGTTCTTATGGATTTAAAAATGCCTATAATGAATGGTTATGATGCAACAACACAAATAAAAAAGAATCATCCTAATTTACCAATAATTGCTCAAACAGCATACTCAACAAAAGAAGAAAAAGAAAAAGCAACAATTGCTGGATGTGATGATTTTATCTCGAAACCCATAGCTAAAGATGCTTTATTTGAAATTTTGAAAAAATATTTTAAGTAAATCACTCTAAAGATTAGCCTACATTATAAAATTGGACTTTATAATCTACAGACTAATTGTTAAAAAAAATATTTTTTTTTAACATCTATTACCAAAACTTATACTGAATTGCTTTAATAATTTTGATTTAGAAAATGGAATATTTTTGTTCTAATTTTTGTAGCGATAATTAGGGCAAAAATAAACACTTTATATTCATAATTATTGGAGCATTTTAGTATATGCAACTGAACGGCATACTTTTTGGTCTATAATTAATAATCAAACAAATTAAAAATTAAATGTACATACAAATGAAAAAAGTATTTTTATTAACATTAAGTATAATATTTTGTACAACTTTTTTGGCAAATGCACAATGGGGAAATAATAACTCAGGCTCGTTAAGCAGTAATACTGAAGGAAATGTAAAATGGGAACAAGAAAACATTGATTTAGGTACTATTAAACAATACAAACAGCAAACTGCTATTTTTAAAGTAACAAATACTGGAGGAAAAGCCATTGTTATTACAAATGCGAAAGGTTCTTGTGGTTGTACCGAAATAACTTATCCTAAACACCCTATTGCTCCAGGCAAAACTGTTAAAATTTCTGTTTTATTTGATGCCGAAGATGAAGGTGTATTTAACAAAACAATTACTATTACAATGAATATTGAAGACAGCTCGCAAGTTCTACATTTAAGTGGCGAAGTCGTGAAATAATTATCCTTATGCCTCAATCAGGTGTTTTTCACCTGATTGCACTATGCTCAAAATTAATTTATACCGAATGGAATGTGATTATCCTAAACAAAAAAGCATTTGAACAGAAAATATAATAAACTGTGTGTTTTCTCATACAATATTTAGAGTCTGTCTATAAAGTAAGAACTTATAAAAATAAACCCTCAAAGCTTGTATTAATTAACTGGTACACAGACAATTATGATTATTGAATTTGCAAACCTTAAAACCTTGAGGGTTTTAATCTACTTTATAGACATACACTATTTAACTTCATACTCAAACCCATATATTTTATAACCATCAATTCGGGTTTTTACTGTAAGTTTCTCAAAAACAATTTTATTTTTATATTCAGTCTTGTATTCAAGAATCATTTTATCTCCACTTTCATTCTTTTCTATTTCAGTATTTATCAAGTCTCTACTAATAAAATTATCAAAACTCTGATTATAAGAAATAAAAGTTCTCAGCAAACTTTTAGACTGATTTGATTCTCGTATATTTTTATCAATTAATAAAGTTAAAGTAGTGTAATTCTCGGCGTTTAAAGCTGCATAAACCTCATCTGCAAAAAGTTCTGCATCACTCTTACTTTCACAGCCATAAAATGCCGTTATTGTTATTATTGATAATAGTAAAAACTTCTTCATTATTTATTTTTTTGTTTAATACTTAAATAATCCAAATAATATACAACTTTTAGCGATAAGCTATTTCCTTGTATTTCTTGCATTGTATTTGCAAAATTAATAAAAAAATCATCATCTGAATTACTATTAGAGGCATAAATTTCATTTTTCCAAACTAATGAAATAAAACTACCTGGAGCAAACTCTAAACTATAAGCCATATCAATATTAAACGCATTAAAATTAATATTGTCAGAACTAAAATCTGACGGAGCATCACTAAAATATCCATCTTCATTCAAAATAAAATATTTATCATAGTCAACTGTCGATCTAAAATATCTTGCCCTTAAACTTACCGACGATTTATTATTAAATATATAATTAAAATCTAAGGTATTAGTAAGATTTTTTACTTTCCTTCTTCCAAAATATATAGTGTCAGAATTGTCTGTTTTAGAAACAAAACCTCTAACATTATTATCAAAATCAGTACGAAGTGAATAAATAATTAAAATTTTATCATTAATTCTTAATCTAGGACTAAAACCAGCCCAGAAACCATCTTGATTATACATTTTTGATTTCCACCCTCCCAAATTAAAATCAACAGCAAAAACTTTATTATAATTAGTAGAGATCCAAGCTCCAGCCCAATGTCTAGCAGACTTAATAACATATCTGCCGTCGGTTCGTGTTTCATAATAATCAATTTCATCAACTGGTACTACTCCAATATTAAGTCCAAGCGATAAATGATTTTTTAAAGTTCCCCTTAACGAATAGTTAATACTCGAGTTTGTAAAAACATAAGGTTTATATTGCGAACTAATATTAAACATTATTGAACTACTATAATTTAGAAACATAAATTTAGGTTTATACCTATTATAGGTTAAAGTAAGATACTCCATGTTATAATTATTCCTAGTTAAATAACCCATATCATTATTCTGATATGTATCCGTTACTGTTTGGTGTAATAATGAAAACTGAAAATTACCCGAAGTTTTAGAAAATTTTAAGTTATAATAATTACCTAAAATAGGGTCATCATCAATATTATTAATATAGCTTAGTGCTGCTTTTCCGTATAAAGCATAAGTGTTTTTTTTATTGGAAATTTTAAAATCGGTACCTGTTACATTCGACATATAATTACCGCCAGCTATAGCATAATTGGTATTTATAAAACTTATATATGAATTATTTTTAAGCGTTTGCTCTAATGCTATAACATTATGATTGGTAAAATCTTGTGTAATATAATCTCGTATAAATCCTGTTAAAGTATCCTCTATTTGAGCTACAGATTTCATCGACATAGCATTTAAAAACCCCAAACTAAAACCACTTGGCGTTTTACCTGTAATTTTACTTGCATTTATTAGTCGCAATTCCGATGGATTAGAAATAACATCTTCATTTTCTCCCAAATTATCATAAACATCATAATACCCAATAGGCGTTCCTCCAATTCGTCTTGAGTAAAATATATCTGCTCTACTAAATAGTTCTGTTCCTTCGGTAAAAAAAGCTCTTTTTTCGGCAAAATAAAGTTCAAAAGGCGATAAATTAAGCCTTTGATCATCGGATTGTACTTGCCCAAAATCAGGAATAAGCATCATATCAAGTGTAAAACTTTCATTTATTCCATATTTTAAATCAAGTCCTCCTTTCATAAAAAAAGACATATCAGAGTCTGTCGTTTTCTGAGCATAAGTTGCTAAAAATGGACTTAATGATAATCGTATAGGAGACTTTACATTCGTAATTCCTGTTAATATTCCATTTGAAAGATTTGGATTTGAATCCGATGGTTTTACACGACTCCACGCAGCAGACTCACGCCCTTCGCTAATAAATCTAAAAACATTAAAGCCCCATTCCTGAATATCTTGTTTTGGAAACCTTATTGCTGAATAAGGAATTTGATACTCTACAGCCCAACCATAATCGTGTATTTTTACTTTCGATTTCCAAACTGCATCCCAATTTCCGTCAAAACGTCCATTTTCTAAAACTTTCATATCTCCTTGAACTCCTGCAGCCGTTACTGTAAAAGCAAAATTCATTTTATTATCATTAAATGGGTCAATTGAAATACCTATAAAATCCGCAACTCCTGTATTATCTCTTTGGGTTAATTGGATTGAAATATTATCAACAACAGTCGCATACATTTTTGCATACACATAAATAAAGCTATTATCATATAATATCTTAATTTCTGTTTTTTGCGAACATAAGGTATCTAAATTTGGTTCAAACTGAATAAAATTTGTTGCTGAAGGTGCATTTTCCCAAACTGCATCGGACAAATCCCCATCAATTATAGGTTTAATAGTAGTACGTACTGCTTTTAATTCTTTTTTTATTTGCGAAAATGTAAAAAGAGGTAGTATAACTAAAATAAGAATAAGAATATTTTTCATATTATGTATATTAATAGAATTCATAAAAGTCTTTAATACAAAATTACAAAAATAATTACCGACCCGTAAATCTTTATATACGGCAATTGTTGTAATTAATTATAATCTAATTGAAGTTTGTATTTTCAATACTTATTATAATTAATATTAAAGAAGAGTAAAATATTAAGAAGTCATAAAAGAAATGAAATTTATAATATGAAAAAGCCGTCTGACCGGTTTTCGGAGCAGACTCAAAGATTGATGAATTCTGAAGAAAAACTTTAAAATATAAATACCTAATTCTGCATTATCGTTTTGTATTTCATAAGGCTCTTACATATAGCCTAAATTTGCTAACATTATGATTTTAAGTCGTATTACGAATTTGAAATAATTGTTTAAACAGATATTCATCTCACAAAATAGTTTCCTGTCAGATACTATTTATTAGTATTCATCAAAATGTATAAATGTTTTGCATATTTAACTTGAAATAGTTAAATATTTATAATAACTTGTAGCAATGTTTTTTCATTATACTAAAATAAGAGATATAACCTTTATAACATAAATCACATGAAAAGAAAACAAATATTAATTTACGGTTCTGCACTTATTCTTTTAACAGTAGCAGTTATTTTCACCATTAATTATTTCACTAAAACTGAAATAAACTCCGATAAACCCGAATTTGCAGAGTTTATATACGCATATACTTCAGGGAATATATCCAAAGTTTCAGATATTAAAATAAATTTAACACCCGAAGTTGCGGCACAACTTTCTTCCCAGAAAAGTATAGATAAATTCCTGTCATTTAGTCCTTCAATAAAGGGAACTTATAAATTTGATAATAATATTTTAACTTTTAAACCCGAAAAAAATCTACCTTCAAATGAAGAATATCATGCAATATTTAATCTTGGAGATTTAGTTAAAGTAAAACCAGAATTAAAAGAGTTTATTTTTGCCTTTAAGACTTATGAGCAATCATTTGATCATGAAATTTTGGAACAAATAACAATTGATAAAAAAACTCTAAAATATCAGCAAATATCTGGCGTAGTTCACACAGCTGACTTTGAAGGTATTGACAAGCTAAAACAAGTTTTTGAAGCAACACAAAATGGAAACGAAATCAAAATAAAATGGGCAGAAGCCACCGACGGTCTTACTCATTATTTTACAGTTGATAGTATTTTAAGAGGCGAGAAAAAATCTGAACTTATATTTAAGTGGAATGGAAATAAAATAGATGTTGATAAAAAAGGGAAACAAGAAATTATTATACCAGCATTAGGTGATTTTTCCTTTTTATCGGCAAAAGTAGTTCAGCAGCCCGACCAGTATTTATTACTTCAATTTTCAGATCCACTTGACACTAAACAAAACCTAAAAGGACTTATAAAAGTTACAAGAGAGAAAAATTTAAAATTTCATATAGAAGATAATACAATAAAAGTTTTTCTTTCAGGAAGAATTGACGGAACTCGCGTTATTAATATTCATGCTGGTATAAAAAACATTTTAGGTTTCAAACTAAAACAAAAAGAGCAATTTACAACAGCGTTTGAATCCATAAAACCTGAAGTTAAATTTATTGGCGAAGGAAACATATTACCAACCACCGATAAAGGACTTATTCTACCATTTGAAGCAGTAAATATTAAAGCAGTTGACGTAACAGTATATAAAATATACGAAAACAACATTATGCAATTTTTGCAAGTTAATGATATGGATGGTGAATACCAACTTCGCCGTGTTGCAAAACCTATGATGCGTAAAAAATTAATGCTAGATAAATTTGACATTAAAGATTTAGGTACATGGAACCGTTTCTCTTTAGACCTTAATACTATTATAGAACCAGAACCTGGTGCAATATATAGAGTGGAATTAAATTTTAAACGTAGTTACTCCGTATATTCTTGCGAAAATAACGACGATTCCGACGATGAAGAAATTGAAGAAGAATGGAACGAGGAAAATGTAGAATCTAGTAATTGGGATAATTATGAAGAGGATTACGACTACTATTATTCTGGATATTGGGACGATAGAGACGACCCTTGTAAAAAAGCATATTATGGGAAAAGACGTAAAGTATCAAAAAACATTATAGCATCGGATCTTGGTTTAATTGTAAAACAAGGAAATGATAAAAATATAAATGTATTTGTAGCAGATATAAAATCGGCAAAACCAAAGGAAGGAGTTGTAGTTGAAGTATATGATTATCAGCAACAATTATTGCTTACAGGAACATCTGACAAAAATGGAGAAGTAAAACTTGGCGTTGCTGAAAATCCTTATTTTATAATTGCAAAACTTGGTAAGCAACGAGCTTTCCTTAAAATGAGCGATGGTAATTCATTATCCTTATCACGTTTTGATGTTGCTGGAGTTGCTGTTGAAAAAGGTTTAAAAGGTTTTATTTATGGCGAAAGAGGCGTTTGGCGACCAGGCGATTCATTGTATTTGACTTTCATATTAAAAGAAAATTTAAAACCATTACCAAAAGGGCATCCTATTATTTTTGAATTTAAAAACCCACAAGGGCAAATTGTTCAAAAAGAAGTAATGAATAAAAATAAATCTAACTTCTATACATTCAGAACAAAAACAGAGGCTGATGCTAAAACCGGTTATTATACATTAAAAGTAAAAGTAGGAACTGTAGAATTTAGTAAGTCAATTAGCATTGAAACAGTAAAACCTAACCGACTTAAAATTAAATTAGATTTTGGTAAAAAAATGATTCAAGAAGGAGATGAACCTTCAACTGATATACAAGTAAATTGGCTTCACGGAGCAATAGGAAAAGATTTAAAAGTTGTTGTAGATGCTTCGTTAAATCCTATAATGACATCATTCCCTAAATATACCGATTATGTTTTTGACGACCTAACAAAACACTTTTATGGAAGTCCGGATAGAATTTTTGAAGGAAAAACTAACTCTGAAGGTCAAATAAATTTAATTGCAGACCTTTCGGCAGAAGAAGAAGCTCCGGGAATGATGAATGCAATGTTCTTTACAAAAGTATTTGAAAAAGGAGGAAACTTTAGTATTGACCAATACACCGTAAAATTTTCGCCATATAAAAGTTACACAGGTATTAAACTACCAAAAGGCGACAAAATGCGAGGAATGTTACTTACCGATAAAAAACATACGGTAGAAATTGTAACATTAACACCTGAAGGAAAATTAATAAAAGACCAACATACTATAAAATGCCGATTCTATAAAATAGGCTGGCAATGGTGGTGGGATCAATCTGCAAATAGCATTTCTTCCTATAATTTTAAAAGCCATTCTAAATTATTAAAAACAGAAACTGTACATACAAAAGGCGGAAAAGCAACATGGGATATTGAAGTAGAATATCCAGAATGGGGACGTTACCTTGTTATAGCTAAAGATTTACAAACAGGACATTCAACCTCAAAAATTGTTTATATTGACTGGCCAGGTTGGGCAGGAAGAGCCCAAAAAGGCGATGCACAAGGAGCTGCAATGCTTATGTTTAGTTCCGACAAAGATAAATATGATGTAGGAGAAACTGCAATAATTAAATTCCCCTCAACAAAAGGCGGAAAAGCAATTATTAATATAGAAAACGGAACAAGACTTATTGAAAGCTTTGTTGTTGATACAAAAGATAAAGAAACGGAGTTTAAATTCAAGCTTAAAAAAACTATGACTCCTAATGTTTATGTAAACATTACTTTATTGCAAAAACACTCGCAAACAGCTAACGATTTACCTATTAGAATGTACGGAGTAATTCCAATTATGGTTGAAAACCCTGAAACACACTTAAATCCAGTTATAACAATGCCAGATGTGCTTGAGGCAGAAAAAAATGTAACAATAAAAATAAGTGAGAAAGACAATAAGGCTATGACCTACACATTAGCTATTGTTGACGAAGGTTTATTAGATTTAACAAGATTTAAAACACCAAAACCTTGGGAGCATTTTTATGCAAGAGAAGCCTTAGGAGTTAAAACTTGGGATTTATACGACTTAATTATTGGAGCATACACAGGAAAACTCGACCGCTTACTTGCTGTTGGAGGTGGAGCCGATGGCAATGGCGATAAAAAGAAAACAGCTAATAGGTTTACACCAGTTGTAAAATTTTTAGGTCCTTTTACATTAAAAGGAGGAACAAAAACTCATACATTTAAAATGCCAAAATACATTGGCTCAGTAAGAACAATGGTTATTGCAGGTTCGGGTGATGCCTACGGAAGTACCGAAAAAACGACAAAAGTAATTAAGCCATTAATGGTTTTAGGAACTTTACCTCGTGTTTTAGGTATTAATGAAGAAATATCTCTGCCTGTAAGTATTTTCGCAATGAATAAAACTATTAAAAATGCAAAAGTAACTGTCTCTACCACAGGACCAGTATCTATTGTTGGTACTGCTAGTGGACAAGTAACTTTTAGTGAACCAGGAGAAGAGAACATCAACTTTAAAATAAAAACAAGCGAGAAAGTAGGAATTGCAAAAGTTATTATTACAGCAAAATCAGGAAATAAAACGTCTAATTTTGAAATAGAAATTGATGTAAGAAATCCGAACTCTAAATTAACAGAAGTAACAGGGAAAGTGATAAGTGCAGGTCAGACTTGGGACGCTTCTTATACTCCGTTTGGAGTAGCGGGAACAAATACTGCTGTGCTAGAAGTATCCTCAATTCCACCAGTAAATTTAGCAAAAAGATTAGACTATTTAGTTAGCTACCCTCACGGATGTATTGAGCAAACAACATCGGCAGCTTTCCCGCAGTTATATTTATCAAAAATAATGAAACTGTCATCTAAAACATCAGCCGATGTAAAGAAAAACGTAAATGCAGCAATAAAAAAATTAGCATCGTTTCAATTATCAAATGGCGGATTTTCATATTGGCCTGGAGGAAGTAATGCAACCGAATGGGGAACAACTTATGCAGGGCATTTTATGATTGAAGCAAAAAATAATGCCTATCCCGTTTCAAGAGATATGATTAAAAATTGGCTAAAATATCAAAAACGTAAAGCAAATAATTGGACAGATGATGGACCACGCTCGCAGATAATTCAAGCATATAGACTTTATACTCTAGCTTTAGCAGGTTCGCCAAATAAAGGAGCAATGAATAGACTGAAAGAAGCTAAAACACTAAGTATTTCTGCAAAATGGCGATTAGCAGCAGCTTATTCATTATCAGGAAAAAAATCCGTTGCATTAAAAATGGTAGAAGGTTTAGGAGTAAATATTCCTGTATATAGCGAGCTTTCGTTTACTTATGGCTCGGATGTTAGGGACAGAGCAATGATTTTAGAAACATTAAGTATGTTAGGTAAAAAAGCTCAAGCCTTTGCTTTGGTAAAAGAAATATCCGAAGAATTATCATCTAATAAATATATGAGTACACAAACCACAGCATATTCTTTAATTGGAATTTCGCACTATGTTATTAAAAATGCTAATAATTCAGGCTTAAAATTTTCATACTCAGTAAATGGAGGAAAAACAGTTAATGTTTCGGATAAAAAATCAATATCTCAAAATACCTTTACTGTACAAGCAGGTAAAAACGGCAAAATCTCTATTAAGAACAGTGGAAGTTCAATTCTTTATGCAAGAGTTATTTTACAAGGAATTCCGACAACAGGCTATGCAAAAGAATCGCAAAATGCTTTACGTGTTGCAGTTAAATATATGCTACCCGACGGAACATCAATTACACCTACAGAAATAGCACAAGGAACAGATTTTGTTGCCGAAGTATCCATTACTCACCCTGGAGGAGTAAAAGCATATAAAGAAATGGCATTAACACAGATTTTTCCATCAGGTTGGGAAATAATTAACACACGACTTTATAGTTTTAGTTCAGGAAAAACCACATCAACACCAACTTATCAGGATATTAGGGATGATAGAGTATATACATATTTTGATTTAGGAAAAGCAAAAACAAAAACTTTTAGAGTTATGCTAAATGCAAGTTATGCCGGAACATATTGGATGCCACAAGTTAAGTGCGAAGCCATGTACGACGAAACCATACATGCACGCAAAGGCGGAGGATTTGTTAAAGTTGTAATAAAATAAAAAAAAGACTTTGGCAAAGTTGAAAATTAAAAAATTGTGATAATAATTATTAACTAAAAGAAAAAAAAGTAAAACTTTGCCAAAGTTTAATATATGAGTCCACTCCGAAAAGTCATTATACCCCTAAATCCCCTGAAGGGGACTTTGAGAACTATCTGGTTTTTAAAGGCTAAAACTATCGTTTTACATCTTTAGGGATTAAGGGTAAAAAAGCTTTAAAAATCAGATAGTTCGACTTTTCAGAGTAGTCTCATATATAAGAGTTATAGACCTCTTGCTAATTTAAAACGCTGTCAGGTGCAAGCACGCTGACAGGTTTTTCAAATTATTGGTAAAACTTGATAGTATGCTTGCACCTATTCAATGTCTGAATTTATGTACACTACTAAACTTACAAAAACAGAACAATATAAAACAAGCACTTACACGCTAACATTCAACAATATAACTCGCATAAACTTTCAAAATAAATTACAGCCAAAACACATAACTATAAATTTAGTTGTACAACTAAGATTTTAGTTGTACCTTTGTAAAAAAATAATTTATGAAGCAATTAACAAAGGCAGAGGAAGAAGTAATGCAAATTTTATGGAGTATCGAAAAAGGCTTTGTAAAAGATGTGGTTTCAAATTTTAAAGAGCCACGTCCTGCTTACAATACAGTATCAACAATTATTCGTATTCTAGAAAAGAAAGGCTTTGTTTCCTATAAAGCTTACGGTAAAACGCATGAGTATTTCCCTTTAGTTAGTAAAAAAGAGCATAGCAAAAAGTTTTTAAATCAATATATTAACGACTACTTCAATAACTCATTTAAAAAGATGGTTTCATTTTTCTCAAAAGAAGAAAATTTAAGTATTGAAGAACTTACAAAAATAAAAGAACTTGCCGAGGAACTAATAGAGCAAAAACGTAACGAAAAAAAATAAAAATGATAGTATTCATCAAATATATTATAGAAAGCAGTATTATACTTTCGCTATTTACTGTTTTTTATGCATTATTTTTGCGAAAAGAAGTGTATTTTATATTGAATAGAATATTTCTTTTAGCTTCAATTTTCATATCATTTATTATTCCGAAACTTACAGTAAACACTGCATTTAGTAATACAATAAATACTCAAGAATTAATGCAAGTAATTGTTGTAAATGGCAATAATAGTATTGTTGAATCTGTGAGTTCTATATCATTTTATTTTGCAGCTCTATTTATATATATATTAATTTCTGCAATATTTGGTTTGTATCTTTTATTTAGTTTAATAAAACTTAAAAGAGTATATGAAAGTTCGCAAAAAAATAAAATATCAAATTACACCTTAGTTTATTTAACAAAAAACAGCTCTCCTTTTTCTTTTTTCAATTTTATATTTATTAATAAAAGCGAATTATCTGAAAAAGAAATAGAGGTAATAATAGAGCATGAAAAAATTCATTCGGACAAATTACATTCGCTTGATAA
>JAOZLS010000341.1:0-1342 GCA_029934705.1 Bacteroidales bacterium
TTTCGGGCTAGGTTTAATAAATATATAATTTACAAATGATGAATACTTACACATAAGTTAACTAAATAAAAAAACAAGTATGCTAAAATTAAAGATAACAATATCATTAATGATATTGTTTATATCATTTTCTATAGCCCAAAATGTTAATGTAATTGTGGGTAAATATCATTTACCAAATAGTTTAGATTTAGAAATTTTTAAGCAAAATAATAAGTACTATGGTAAAATTATTGCACTAAATGGCTACGAAAATGGACAAATAAAAGACAAAAAAAATCCGGATAAATCAAAACACAATGATTTGTTGATAGGAAAAATTATTATAGAAGATTTAGAATATGACTCAAGCGAAAAAGAATGGGTAAATGGGCGAATGTATGGACCAGAAAAGGGAATGTTTTTCGATTTTAAAATTACCGAAGTAAGACAAAATGAAATAGAGATTGTAGCATCGAAATATTTTTTTTGGAAAACTCTTGAATGGCAAAAAATATAAATAAGCACTTTCAAATAAATTAAAATAATAAATAAAATAAGTAAATATGAAAAGTTTAATAAAATCAAAAGCAGTATTAATTCTTTTATTAGGGTTTGTTTTTTTTACATTTTCAACTAAAGAA
Organism: Bacteroidales bacterium; assembly: GCA_029934705.1. Taxonomy (GTDB): domain Bacteria; phylum Bacteroidota; class Bacteroidia; order Bacteroidales; family JAADGE01; genus DZBS01. The sequence goes on from JAOZLS010000341.1 coordinate 624, forward strand.
ACACAGGCTTGCGAAATAAAATTTGAAATAGTAAAAGGAAAAAAAAAAACATATAAAGTAGGAGACATAATTGTAGTAAAAGTTATAGTAACACTTACACACAGGTCGTGCCCTGAAGCTTTAAAAAAGACAAAGTTTAAAATGAATGGTTTAAAAGTACTCGGTGCAACAGAATGGAAACAAATTGCGACAATGGATCACGAAAGAAAATTAAAATTACAAGTTCTAAGTAATAAAGATGGTAAACTGGTTTTTAATGCAATACGAACATGTGATAAAGATGGTGGTTTTGGCTCGTTGATATTAGAAGCAATTCCTATTAAATAGTCGGGTTGTGAGTTACGGGTTGCGAGATTTGGAATATATTTAGTTTTGATACTTTACATTTTGATAAAAAAAAATACTAGGGACTAAAATTCCCCTAGCCCCCTTTAAAAGAGGGAATTAAGGCTTTTTGTTAAAAATGGGCTACTATAAATGATTGAAAACTATTGTAAAAATAATATTCGGATGTAACATTTAATGTTTTAAATAATTTAAATACACATGAAATCAAAAATTTTAATTTTATCAATATTCCTGTTAGTATTTGTTTTTGGTATGCAAGCTCAACAAAATAATGAGTTTAGCAATACTGATACAACAGAGGTTATTGACACAAATAATATACAAAACGATACAATTAATGATGAGTTCTCTGATGATGAGTTCTCTGATGA
>JAOZLS010000341.1:1442-4700 GCA_029934705.1 Bacteroidales bacterium
ATGATGAGTTCTCTGATGATGAGTTCTCTGATGACGAATTTTCTGACGATGAATTTAGTAGCGATGACGAATTTAGCGATGATGAGTTTTCGTCTGGTGATGCATCGGAAGAATTTAGTAATGTTGCTGGTGATGATGAGCCTGTAAGTTATAACCGATTATATTGGGCAATAGCAGTTCTTTTATATACAATACTTGCTGGTATTTTAGTCCGATTTAAAGGTACACGAAAATTACGAGGACTATTTTTATTGATTGGCTTAGTAATTTTAGGATTTTATAGAGGAGGTCCAGGTGTTGTTTCTAGCTTTCAAAATTCATATCTTTTAGCAATAGGAGTAGAAGTAAATTGGCAAGCAGCGGTGCTTTTCTTAGGGCTTATCCCCGTAACTTACCTATTTGGCAAAGTGTTTTGCGGTTGGGTTTGCTACCTTGGTGCAATTCAAGAATTTATTCATATCGATAAAATAAAACTTTTTCAATCTGAAAAAGCACAAAAGGTTATGAAAATAATGCGAATTGTTGCTACAGTAGCCGTTTTGGTTCAATTAACATTTACGCACGTAATTTTATGGAATAAAATAGCACCGTTTAAGGCAGCTATAAATTTATTTTCGCCAAATACAACAGGCTACGTTTTATTAGCAATAGTACTAATTAGTTCGGTATTTATACATCGACCTTTTTGCAAAATGATATGCCCCGTAGGTTTGGTTCATGGTTTTGTGTCAAAACTTCCAGGAGCATCGGTTTTAGGAATAAATACATCGTGTGCAGGTTGTAAAACATGCAATACATCATGCCAAATAAATGCAATAACACGCGAAGGAAAAACGAGTAAATTAGATAATGAAGAATGCATACGATGTGGCGATTGTATGGATGATTGTAAAATAAGTAGTATTTCAATTTATAAAAAATCAGGAAAACATCATGACAAAATTATTCTTAAAGGTATTAAAAAGCTCGATATTAATTAGTATTTTATTATTTGCTTATACTAGTTCAAATGCACAAATGCATTGTAGGAGTACTCTTGGAGGACATCTTACTCCGTTTCACGAAAAAGTTCCATTGCTTTGGGCAATTGAAGGAACAATGGCTCCTGGGATAATGACAAGCCCCATCGATGGCGAAGACCCTGCAAAGTTAAATGGAGGAATGCTTATAGGAGCATTAGATTTTACATTTAACAAGCATACTTTTTATGTAGAGGGTGGATATAAAAACTGGAAAAACTCTGAATTAGGTCAACCAATAAATGAGGATAGTCGTGATTTTGGAATGCGACAAGCCTTTTATAGTTTTACCGATGAAAATATAAATATTAAATTAGGATTACACGAAACAAAGCTTGGAAACTATTTTCTTATTGATGAAAGAATATTAGGAGCAAGTGTTGATAAAACCCTAGGTGCTTTTACATTAAATGCAAGAGCAGGAACTGTTATTGATAATTTTGCACGAATGGGTCGTTTTTGCTCAAACCGGCATTTATATAATCTTATTGTAAATGATTTTACCGAAAACATTGGCGAAAAAGGAGGAGAAACAAATCTTGCAGGTTTTGCATTTAATTGGAATCCTAATTATAAAAAGCCTACAGAAACAAGCGGTGATGATGAATTTGGAGAGTTTGACGAATTTAGTGATAATAGCGAGTTTGCTGCAGAAAAGAAAAATTTAGTTTCAAATGTTGGTTTTGTAGTTTATAATGAATTTGGAAAAATAATTCCTGATAATAAATTATATTTTGGATCTCTTATCGACTTTAATTTGCCAGCAAATTTTGTTTTTCAGACGGGAGCAGTTTATCAGAATATGGAACTAAATAATACATTAGTTTATATTGCAAGCCTTAAGCGTAGTTTTACATGGGGGAATGGCTCATATACAAAGTTAGGAACATCATATATTGGTAAATATAATATTGATGACAATGCTATATTTCAACCACTTTTTAGTAATTTATTTTTAGGTGAAATTATGAGAATGGATGCTGCCGATTTTCCTTTATGGAAAGCAAGTGTTAGTCATCACTTCCCAGGAAAAGCAAAAATGCACGTTGCATTAAAAGCTGTTGGTCAATTAGAAGGAAACGAAACTTCTGAAATTGATTTTGAACTGGGAGTAAAATTATTCAAACATGTGAAAATAACAAGTATTTTTAGTAGAGTTGAGTCAATTGCTTTTCCAAATGATATATACATGGCAAGGCTAGAATTAAGAATAGCATTTTAGTAGAAAAATAAGTTTGATAATAAAAAAAAGATTAGAATTTTCTAATCTTTTTTTTATTCGTATAATTTATGTTTAAGTTTTTGTTTCGACTGCTATGTATCTGTTTTTTTAGTTAATTATCATGCCTACGGCATTTTTAATATATAGAGGTAAAATCAATACCCCCGATTTACATCGGGGGCTATATAAATGCCATGCCTAAAGGCATTTAATTCAGCCTTTTTATACAACTAATTTCTTTCAAAATAGTCGTTTTTTTTATTCTATTTTAAAAGCTGAAATTAAATCTTTAAGCTCTTTTGATTGTGAAGTCATCATAGTAGCTTGTTTAGCCAGTAATGTTGCTTGAGCTAATAGTTCTTCGCCATTAGCAGACATTTCCTCTGATGATGCTGAGTTTTTATTTGTTATTTCAGTTAATTGATTAATTCAGGTGGAATTAATCTTTCTTTTATAGCGTCAGTGTGAATACGATAATTAATTTTTGATAATGTTCTTTGTAAGTTCCATTCTAATGATTTTGTATTATTTTCTTCTTCTTTCAGTCGTTGAAATTCTTTTATAAAATACAGTTTAAATTCTACTGAAATCCACGAAGCAAATTCAAAAGCTATATCTTTATGAGCAAAAGTCCCACCATATCTACCAGATTTTGAAAACATTCCTATTGCATTTGTTGTCTCTATCCACTTTTTGGGTGATAAAACAAAATAATTTGCTCCTGCTTCATTTTTAAACAGGTCGAATTCGACCTGTTTAAAATCTGGATTGTTTAATTTTTCCCAAAGACCCAGTAATTCTATTGTGCTTTTTGTCCGCATCCAATTTTTTACAATATCAACAGGGGCATCTTTATTTCTATATTTTGCAATATCAGTAAGCGAAATATAGTCTTCTTCTTTTTTGTTAAAAATTGTAATCTCTTTACCTTGAACTAATATTTTGTTTTTCATTTTTGACACTCTTTATTTATTTGATAAAGCAAATCGGACAATTCTGTCTTCCTATATTTATCTA
>JAOZLS010000342.1 GCA_029934705.1 Bacteroidales bacterium
AAAGAACTAATTACTTGAAATGTAAAGTTATTATTAATACTGTCAATAGGAGACTCTTTAACGATAAAACCATCCGCTCCCGCATCTTGCAAAGACTGTAAATTCCAAACTTTATTAGTAGCTGAAAATATTATTACCTGAATACCAGGATTGTGTCCTTTAATTTTTGAAAGAATTCTTAATCCTGTAACTTCGCTAATATTTGAAGTATTGAAATCATCCGGATGTAAACGAAAATCTAAAATAACGACATCAATATTATCCTTTTTTATCTTATCTATTGACAATTGAATAATCTCATCACGAGTTCTGTTATTAAATTCTTCATCCAAATATTGAAAATCTAACTTATTATTGTCCTCCAGGATGGTGCAGAAAATTTCATACCAACCTTTTTCAGCTTCATCATCTATATATAAAATCTTAGGCTGTTGACCTGAATGTTTAATTTTTAACTTTTCTTTGGGAAATGCTCTAACCTCACTTTTTGGAAAAATTGTATTGAGATACTTAAAATAGATTTGATTGTTTACTTTGCTCGTAATACTTTCAATTTCATCATCATTTGCCCTTATTGCCGATGACCAGCGGTAGATAGCCCATTCATTTGCAATGCTATGGTTGCCCTCGTAATTTCTTGGAGGATTTAATTTTACTTTTTTAATTTCTTGGGGAAGTTCTTCTAATCGTAAAATTTCATGCTGTGTTTCTATTGAATTTTGAAAAGCAATTTTACTGTAATCAATTAAGTGTATATTTTTAGTTTTTAGAACATCGAAATAATCATTATCAATTATATCTTCATAATTTACAAAGCTATATATGAAAATGTTTTTGAGACGATTAGGTGTTTCGGAACAACGTATATGTAATGCAAAGCGAAGACCATTATAATCTGATAAAATTGGACCAAAACATAGTGGAATAAAAATATTATCATATTTGTTTTCTGCAAACCATTCAACTGTTTTTTCACTCAAATAATCATCTGTTATTTCTAAATCGTATTTTTTATCAGTATAGAATGTTTCGTAAATAGCATTTTCAAAAACAGTTTCAATTTCATCTTGTAATGTTAATGCGATAAGGTTTCTACTGTCAGGGGGTGTTTGTATGATAGAATCTTCTATGCTGTCATTTGCTTTTTGTAGCTTATTAAGAAGATTTTCTTCGACTTTGTAGTTTTCGCCAAAAAGAAGATATCTTAAATCAGAATCATCAAGTCTTGTTTTTTGTATAAAAATATCTAAATTTTGATATAGTATATCTACAGGAACGTGACCAATATTATTGTTCAATGCACGTGAGTTTTTACTCCCGCTAAAAAATATAACTTTGAAATTTTTATTAAGATTGCTAAATTCCCTCAGTTTGTTTCTAATCACAATAGCATCCTTAGAATGCCTATTTAAGGTATTGTCAAAAAATGATTCATGGAATAGAACAATGTTTTTATTTGAAAACAACTCTTCTTTTGCAGATTTGCTTTCAATTTCTTTGTATAAATATATCGGCATAATTATATCTGAATACTGCTGGAATCTTTGCTTAGACCAACCATAATCTAATTGCCTATTACTTTTGTCATCAATTAAATAAATCATTTTGTGAATTTTAATATATGTTCTACCCCTTTAACGTTTTCTAATTTAGTTAAATTTTTGTCTTTACCATTCCAGATGTTTATTTCGGCATATTTATTATTTCCAAAGTCTGCTTTTAGATACAAGTCGCATACTCCATTTATCTGTTTCTCAATTAGTCTTGTGTATGTTTCACCTTCGCGTTTGCTTAGTGTGTCATTTATTGTTTTTTGATAAACTGAATTTTTGTGATGGATAGAAAAAATAATGTTTGACTTCTCTTCCTTAAATGATAATTTAACAAAGGGTTTCTCCTTCGATGTTTTATCAACAATTTCTATAATTAAACCAATTATAGTTTTATAGGCTAAAATAAATTTATCTACGTCCGTAAATAATTCTAAATTATCCCAAAAGTCTACCTCTGTAATTTCAAAATTGATTTTATCATTCCAATTTTCAATCTGATTTATATTATTAATAATCTTTTTTAAAGAATTGTCTCCCCTAATATGAAATAAATGTTTAAAATGAATTACCAAACCTGAAAATGAACTAATTCTTTGCCCTGTTAAGTTTGAATTTATCCCTTTTTTAAACCTAAAACCTTTATTTTTCATTTTATTTATCAGATTTACCCCTGGATTTGGCACAAAACCAGGATTGGTTTTGCACCACTCAATTAAATCGCGTGATTTCCAATTTATTGCGATTTTTTCAGAACTCCATCTATCATATTTTCCGGAATAGGACTTTCCTTTTAAATATACAAGGATTAAATTTTTAATATTTGGATTAACAAAACAGCTTTTGGAAAGTTCATCAAAACGTTGTTCTATAACAACTTGGTGTTTAGTGAAATTATAATCGGATGTTTCACATACTCTATTTATCTCATCAATTATTTCTTCATCATCAATTTCATGGCAAGTATATTTCAAAATTGGATCTTGATTGTAAGCTAATAAAAATTTATATAGATTAGATGGATTTATATACTTAGTTTTTGAGTTTGTGTTGGATTTTACATTTTCTTTTGTTTTTTCATTAGTACTTGTTTCCAACTTTTCAATACGTTTTAGAATTTCTTTAGTAATATCGGATTTGTCAACTTCTTTACTAACCAAACTAATTAACCTATCTTTAGTTTTGCTATCAACTTCTTTTTTAAGGCTGTAATCAAGTATATTTTTTATGAATTTATTTTTGTCCATTTCTATAATCATTATTATTTAAAAAGTAGCAAGCGTTTTTATGCTTATTTTTTTATGTATAAGCCAAAATTCATTATTATTATTATTATTATTATTATTTCTGCAAAGTGAAATATTAATATCATTTAAAATATCATTTTTTAAGATATCTATATTTAAGTCTATTTTTAGAGGTATATTTATACTTTGAGGAGGAGAAATTTTAATTTCTTTTGTATTATCTATTTCTATTTTACAATTAAATTTATTTTCAAAATCAGAAAATGTATATGTTTTTACAAACTCTAAGTTATTTGAAGTTGTTTTTGCTTTGTTTGGAGGACCAGATAAGAAAGAGCCAGGAGTAAAAGGTGTAAATTTTCCCTTTTCTTTAAAATTAACTGTGCTAAGCTTTTTTACAACATGCTTGCTTTTTATACTTGTTGAAGATTTCTTAAAAAAAATTATATTATAATTTGCACCTTTTAATTTCTCAAATTCTTTTATGGCATAATCTATACCTTGTTTCTCCCATATTTTTAAAATATTATTTAATGCTGCATCGTAACCATAAAGTGAGTCAAACCTATCCTTCAGTTTTAAATATGTTGAATCACTATCTCCTTTTACCATTTTAAGGTATTCAAGTTTTCCGTCTAACACATTGGCAAGATTTGGTTTGCCAGTTTTTACATGTCCTTTATCTTTATAGTAATCTCCTGTAAAAATTTGCTCTGCTTTCCCGTATCCATATTGTTCCCAATAATAAAGCCACATTCTAATTTGCTTAATATATCGGCGTTTTACATTTACTTTTTCATTTACAACCAAGCCAGTAACTTCTTGTCGATATTCTTCTTTTTGTAATCTTGTTTTTTTTGAGTTTAGAACAAGATTTTCATTTTTAATTATTTTGTCTAGTTCAGTTAAGAATTCTTCGCTTTTGTAAATATTGTGAGGTGATGAAAAGCTAATATCATCAGCATAACGACTATATCTAAGCCCGAAACGTTTTGCAAAGCCTGTAAGTCTTCTGTCAAGCCTTTTACAAAGTATGTTTGTAATGGTTGGCGAAGTTGGACTACCTTGTGGTAATACATTTTTAATTTCTCCATTAATTTTCATAGGATGCGTGCATAAATTTGCAATTAAAAATGCTAACTCTTCACGCTTCTTACCTAAACTAAAAGGTTCAGTCATAAAGCCATATTTTACATTTTTCTTTTCAAATGAATGAAAAAAATCTTTAATGTCAATATTATAAACATACCTATTTCCTACATGAGTTTTTGCATTATCAACAACTGATTTTTCTAAAACAAAACCGGTAACTGCTTTATGTGGTTCGTAAATACACTGTAATACAAAATTTAGTGCTCTCAATATTGATTTTAAACCTCTTACCGGTGAATTAATTATACGTTCGCCTCCCGTTTTTTTTCTAATTGAAAATTGCGTGTAACGTTTCTTACATAATTTAGGGTTTGCATAATATGTTATGCTACTTAAACTTATTGGTTTATAGTTTTTTGTTTTAGTAATATACGAAAGGGCTTCTTTAGAAAAAGGAATCCACTGCTTGTCATTAAATATATTGTCAAATGGAATAGATTTAGGTATCCCATAGAGACGGATTTTATTTGCAATGTTTAGTAAAGCAACGAAATCGTCTTTTGTTTCCATTTCTGAAAACCTTTTTCTTATAGATTCTATATGTTGCTTTTCTAGTTTCATGTTTTTTAGTAATAATTTGAAACAACTTGCCTAACATTCTCTTTGTATGGAATTATAAAAAGCGTTTTTTCAACTTTTTTTCATTATAATAAATTTCATAAATATAATATTAATGATTTACTATAATTAATAGATAACATTCATCTCTCAAAGTGAGAGAAGACATACCGATCTGTTTTACCAAAGA
>JAOZLS010000343.1 GCA_029934705.1 Bacteroidales bacterium
TTATTATTGCTTATTGAATATTGCTTATTGAATATTTTTCACTAATAGTCATATCTTTATTTCAAATACTAATACCAATTAAAAATCATTTAATCAGTATCTTGAGAACTAAATGGTTAATCTTATAGAATTAATTAGAAATAAACTACAAATACTTTTTCAATATATCACTTCTTCTTTTTAACACTTTCATTGTTCTACTTTTTATTTGCCTTACTCTTTCTCTTGTAAGCTCAAAGTGTCGTCCTATTTCTTCTAAAGTAAACGGATGTGGCAAGTCTATACCATAATATTGCTTTATAATTTCAGCCTCCCTTATAGGTAAAGTTGATAAAACTCTTTTCAGCTCGGTTTTAAGAGATTCTTTTAATAATGAATTTTCAGGCGATTGCCCAGTATTTCCATCTATAAGCAAGGAATACAAATTACGTTTTTTATCATCGTCTAAAGGAGCATCCATAGAAACGGCTCTTTCGGTTTCCATCATTGCCTTTTTTACATCTTTAGGTGCTATTTCAAGCTCATTTGCAATCTCAATAATAGATGGTTCACGCTGGTATCTTTGTAATAGTCGATAAAATGCTTGATTCACCTTATTAATTGATGTTATTTTATTTAATGGCAACCTAACAATTCGCGAATGCTCGGCAAGTGCTTGAAGAATTGATTGGCGAATCCACCAAACAGCATAAGATATAAATTTGAAACCTTTTGTTTCATCAAATCTATTGGCGGCTTTTATTAAGCCAATATTTCCTTCATTAATTAAATCAGAAAGATTAAGTCCTTGATTTTGGTACTGTTTTGAAACTGAAACAACAAATCGTAAATTTGCTTTTATCAATTGATCCAAAGCATTAACATCACCTTTTCGTATTTTAACAGCCAATTCTGCTTCTTTCTCGGCTGTAATAAGACCATATTTACTAATTTCTTGCAAATATTTATCAAGCGATATTGATTCTCGATTTGTTACTTGTTTAGTTATTTTAAGCTGCTTCATCCCCATAAAGAAAGTTTTTAACTATTTAATGAATTGTAAACAAACAACCACTCCTTTTATGCTTGTTCATTTGCTTTTTATCTTCTTTGAAAAACTCTTCTAATAGCACCACTATTCGCAGATTTTTCAAATTGTTAAAAATCAAAATTTATACGCCTAAAACAAGCGTTTATTTATTTACAATTCCTAAGTTTATCCTATATCGGTTGTCAAAATATAATATTAATTTAACATCACAAAGAAAAATCAACAAGAAAAATTGATATTTTTATAAACGAATGTTTATATCTGACTAACTGCTGTTTTTAGTACATGGAATTATTTATTATATTACAAAAAAGATTATTCAAACAAATTATATTAGCATTACAAATCTTTTTGGTATTTTTGTTTTTAATAAGAACTTTAAAAAAATATACACATATAAAAACACTCATTATGAAAATAAATTCTGAATTTTTAGAAAATTTCATCTCAAAAGATGAATTAGTTGCTTATGAAAAATCGGCAATAGAAAAAAACAACGATTTACATACTGAAAAAGGCTTAGGAAACGAATTTTTGGGCTGGGTAGATTTACCCTCAGAAATTACACATAATATTATTACCGACATTGAAGACACTGCTGCTAAAATCTCGAAGAACATTGACATTATGGTGGTTGTAGGTATTGGTGGTTCATATTTAGGTTCAAAAGCTATAATTGAAGCCCTATCAAATAACTTTTCGCACTTAAAAAAAGATAAGACCTCCCCTATTGTTCTATTTGCAGGGCAAAATTTAAGCGAAGACTATTTAACCGAACTAAGAGCTATTTTAAGCGAAAATTCCTATGCAATAACTGTAATTTCTAAATCGGGAACAACAACTGAGCCTGCTGTGGCATTTAGAATATTGAAAAAAGATATGGAAGAAAAATATGGGAAAGAAGAAGCCAAAAACCGTATTTTTGCCGTAACCGACAAAGTTCGTGGAGCATTAAAAGAACTTTCGACATCCGAAAACTACAAAACTTACGAAATAGCCGACAATATTGGAGGACGATATTCGGTACTAACACCTGTTGGTTTACTTCCTATTGCTGTTGCAGGTTTTGATATTAGAAAATTAGTTGAAGGTGCAATTAATATGTACAAACGAACTGATAAAGATATTCCGTTCAACGAAAATCCTGCAACAATTTATGCCGCTTATAGAAATATATTATATAATAAAAACTTTGATATAGAAATATTAGTTAACTACAACCCTAAACTACATTTTTTTACCGAATGGTGGAAGCAGCTTTATGGCGAAAGTGAAGGCAAAAACAATAAAGGAATTTTCCCTGCTGGTGTCGATTTTACTTCCGACCTACACTCAATGGGACAGTATATACAAGAAGGCAGACGTAATTTATTTGAAACAGTTATTCGTATTGGCTCACCTAATAGCTCGCTACAATTACCTAAAGATGAAAAGAATTTAGACGGACTTAACTATTTAGCAGGAAAAGGAATTGACGAAATAAATAAAAATGCTGAATTAGGAACAATATTAGCTCATACCGAAGGAGGCGTTCCAAATATTATTATAGAAATTCCTAAACTTAACGAATATTATTTAGGCGAATTAATTTACTTTTTTGAAAAAGCCTGCGGAGTTAGCGGATACTTACTTGGTGTAAATCCATTTGACCAACCGGGAGTTGAAGCATACAAAAAAAACATGTTTGCACTACTTGGCAAAAAAGGTTTTGAAGAAGAAAGAGCTAAGCTTTTAAAATCATAAAATTTTATATAAGTTTACAAAAAATATCATAAAATACATTAAATGACCAACGAACAATTAAAGGATTTAGAAAATAACCTATGGGATTCGGCAAATGCCTTGCGTGCTTACGGAGGATTAAAAGCATCAGATTATGCAATTCCGGTATTAGGTTTAATATTTCTGAAATTTGCTGAAAATAAATACGCTCAATTCGAAGAAGAAATAATTGCAAAATTCGAGAAGGATAAAGGAAGCAGAATGGAGCAAGATATAGATAAAATTGCCATTGCCTTATGTGGTTTTTATCTGCCAGAAGAATCTCGTTTTAATTATCTAATAAATTTATCTACCGACAAAAGTATGGCTAAAGCTTTAAAAGCTGCTATGCAAGGAATAGAGAAATATCAAGACGAAAAATTTGAAGATGTATTGCCAACAGAGGCATATTTTGAAATAGAAAAGAAGAAAAAAGATATACTACCAAGTTTGCTTAAAACTTTTGATGATATACCAAAAGATGCCACAGGCGATGTATTTGGTAAAATTTACGAATACTTTTTGGGTAAATTTGCAATGAGCGAAGGACAAAAAGGTGGTGAGTTTTTTACCCCAACTTCGGTAGTTCGCTTTATTGTAGAAACTATTGAGCCATACAGCGGTAAAATTTACGACCCTGCTTGTGGTTCGGGTGGTATGTTTGTGCAATCGGCTACATTTATTAGAAATGCACAGCACGACCTTAAAGATATTTACGTGCAAGGGCAAGAATATATGGGCGAAACCGTGCGTTTGGCTAAAATGAACCTTTTGGTAAATAACCTACGTGGCGAAATTACCGAAACCAATTCTTACGAAAACGACCCTTACAATTCTTACGGAAAGTTCGATTATGTAATGGCTAATCCGCCATTTAACGTAAAATCGGTTAAAGAAAGCACTGTAAAAGACGATAAACGCTTTTACCAATACGGTTTACCAAAAAATAAAGGCAAAAAAGACGATAAAATTTCTGATGCCAATTATTTATGGATTTCGCTTTTTGCTACATCGCTAAATAAGACTGGTAGAGCAGGATTTGTAATGCCAAATTCGGCTTCCGATGCCAGAAATGCAGAATACGATATTCGTAAAAATATTGTTGACAGCGGTATAGTTGATTGTATGGTAAGTATGCCAAGCAATATGTTTTTTACCGTTACACTGCCTGCTACTTTGTGGTTTTTCGATAAGCAAAAAGTAAATACCGACCGTAAAGACAAAATACTTTTTTTGGATGCACGAAATGTGTACCACCAAATAGACCGTGCTCACCGTGAGTGGACTAATGAGCACCAGCAGAATTTGGCAACAATTGTTCGCCTTTACCGTGGCGAAACCGACAGATACACCGAGCTAATAGATAAATATTTTACAAATGCTTTTGATGCCACAAAAAACATTGCTCCTACGCAAAAAGTTTTAACTACACAGCTTAGCAATGTATATACAGCTTTAAAAGCTTACGCTGATGCAACAAAAAAGGAAAAACGAACACCAACAAAAACAACTGCAATTAAAGATGCCGACTTCTACAATAAATTAGATGCTTTTAATACAGAGCTTTCGCAAATAAAAGACCTAAATAACACAGCTTTTATTTTTGATGATAAAAAGCACAGCAACCAAGAACAGCACGAGTTTAGTAAAAAACTTTTGACTATTGTTGATAAAAACAAAAGCAATAACGAATTACTAAAAAATGCAGTAAACACACTTAGCGAACTTTATAAATTAGCCGATAAAAACCTAAAACTATCAAAAGATAAGATTTGGGCAACAAGCAAAATAGGTAGAGCCGATAAAGTTTTAGAAGAATATTTTGCTAATTATAGCAATGCCACCGAAAAGACAAACTATTGGTACGAAAACATAAACTGGCTACAAAGCCGTTTCCC
>JAOZLS010000062.1:0-8194 GCA_029934705.1 Bacteroidales bacterium
TAAGGCTTTTGTATTTTCTGCAAACTGAATATAAAAAGGTTGAATAAATGATACTATAGTATATCTATTCAACCTTTTATTTTGTTAGATGAAAACTTATATACGCGTGTCACGATTTTGTTAATTAATTATGTAAAGTTTGTATTTGTCGTAGCCCGATTTTATGGACGAACTCTAACTAATAGTGTTTTTTAAAATTAAAGAAAGGCTGAATAGTTGAATAATAAGGTATTATTCAACTATTCAGCCTTTCAATCTTCAACTTTTTTTTTCTACATTAAAAAGCTTAATAGAATACCTGCAGCTACCGCCGAGCCAATTACTCCGGCAACATTTGGTGCCATAGCGTGCATTAATAAATGATTAGTAGGGTCTTCTTTTAAACCTTCCATTTGAACAACTCTTGCACTGTCGGGTACTGCCGAAACTCCCGCTGCTCCAATCATTGGGTTTATAGGATTATCTTTAGATGATAGTGCATTCATTATTTTTGCAAAAATAATACCGCCAGCTGTGGCAACAATAAATGAAGCCGCACCTAAAACAAATATTAATATTGAATCGGCAGTTAAAAATACATCGGCCTGCGTTGAGGCTCCAACTGTAATTCCTAGTAATATTGTAATAACATCAATTAATGGATTTCGTGCAGTTTCTGCTAAGCGATTTGTAACACCACTTTCTTTTAAAATGTTTCCAAAGAATAACATCCCTAATAGAGGCAATGATGTTGGCGAAATATAAGCTGTAAGTAATAAACCTACAATTGGGAACATTATTTTTTCAATTTTAGAAACAGCTCTAGGAGGTTTCATTTTGATTAAACGTTCTTTTTTTGTAGTTAGTAGTTTTATTATAGGTGGTTGAATAACAGGGACTAATGCCATATACGAATATGCCGCAATTGCAATGGGACCAATTAAATTCTTAACCGTTTCTCCATTTGCCAGCAGATTCATTCCGTTTGCAAGTTTTGATGAAATAAAAATCGCCGTTGGACCATCGGCACCTCCAATAATACCAATTGCACCTGCTTCTTGCGGAGCAAAACCTAAAAATAACGCACCAATAAAAGTAATGAAAATACCTACTTGGGCTGCTGCTCCTAGTAACATTAATCGTGGGTTTGATATTAGTGATGAAAAATCCGTCATTGCTCCAATACCCAAGAAAATTAATGGTGGGTACCAGCCTTGCACAACCCCTTGGTATAAAATGTTCATTACACTACCAGGCTCATAAATTCCAAGTTTTAGGTTGAAATCTGCAACTTGAAACATTGGTATGTTACCTATTAATATTCCTACACCAATAGGAATTAGTAATAGTGGTTCGTAGTCATATTTTATAGCCAAAAATATAAAGAGAAAACCGGCAAACATCATAACAATATGACCAAGTGTTACATTCGCAAAGCCTGAAAATTCATAGAAATTTAAAATTCCTGCAATTCCACCAGGTAAATTTTCGTATTCAAAACCATCGCTTAATGTTAGTATCCCATCGGTTACAGTACCTGTTCTCGTAGATAAATTTATTGTTTCAGGTATTGCTGTATATACATTGGACGGTTTATTGGGGTCGTCATTCAAATATAGATGACTTACTTCTTTTGGGGCAAAAGTCATAAGTACTAATGAGTCTTTTATTTCCCATTTTCCATTATATTTTTGCTTTGCCGAGTCCATTACGAAAGTATTATTCTTTAAAAACCTAAATGTTTTATAGCGTTCTACTTTAGTATCGTTTTCGTTTGATATTGTGTAATTATCTGATTGATTAAGCCACTTACCACTAATTAAAATTTCACTTAGTGCTTTTTGTTTTTCGTTTGGGACTTTTGATTGTATAAATAAAGCTGATATTCCCCAAAGAAGGCTTATTACTGCAAATATAGTTAATACTTTTTTCATTGTTTTTTTGTTTTTTATTGCAATTCAATAAGTTTTGCATCTTGTAAAACGGCATCGCCTTCTTTTATATTAATGGATTTAACTGTGCCTGATTTTTCGGCCATAATATTATTTTCCATTTTCATGGCTTCCATTATTAGGAGTACATCACCTGCTTTAATTTCGTCGCCTACTTTTACGTTAATTTTAAAAATTGTACCAGGTAAAGGAGCTATAACTATTGAACCAATAGCCGGTTTTTTCTCAATTACACCTTCTCCGGGCTTATTCTTAACTCTTGTTCTAACTAGTTTAGGTGTTTTTGAAACTGCTTGCAGTGTTTCTATTTCTACTGTATATGCAGTTCCATTTACCTCCATTTCAATTGTATTATTTTCAACTTTTTTTACGGTTGTATCAAAAGTATTTCCTCGTATTTTAAATTTGAATTTTTTCATTTGTTAAATATAAGCAACTGTGAAAAATTAATTGTTTATTTACTTGATTGTATTTAGTTACTTTAATAGTATGTTGCATAATTACGCAAGTAACTCTAAATAGCATTTATTAATGCTAAATGTTTTTTATTTTTGAAAACTTGATACTCCATATATTTTAGAACTCCATGGCGAATAATCTTTTTTTACCTTTTTAATAGTAATTATAGTACTCTCTTCGTCGTGTAGTTCATTAAAATACAAATGTATAGTGGCTGCAATTGCTGCGTTTTCAATTCCTGGAAGAAATTCTCCACATTTGTCACATTTTTTATCAGGTTTTGTTCTTAAAGCATTTAGTTTAGTTATGAGTATAAGTACTTTTGGTACATTATTAAAAACTAAATAAAGCATTAGTAAGGCCGAAAAAACAATTACATAGCCTACTGCTGCAATCATATAATTTGAAGGATCTACATCTATGTTCATAATATTGATTTTTTAGTTTTAATAAATTTACAAAGGTATATTTGAGTGTTTTTTTGGAGGATTTGTCTGTTTTTTAGTCGATAAAGTTCTAAAAGCTCTAATTATTCTAAATCGAGTGTTTCTAGGCTCAATAACATCATCAATAAAACCATGCTGTGCTGCAACGTAAGGGTTTGCAAATTTTTCTTTGTACTCATCTTCTTTTTCTTGTACAAATTTCTCACGTTCTTCATCATTTTCAATAGAGCGAACTTTACGTCCTTCTAATATTTCAACAGCTCCTTGTGCTCCCATAACAGCTATTTCTGCCGAAGGCCAAGCATAATTAATATCACTTCGTAATTGTTTACTACTCATTACATCGTGTGCTCCTCCGTAAGATTTACGTAGTGTAATTGTTACTTTTGGAACTGTTGCTTCGCCATAAGCAAAAAGTAGTTTTGCACCATGTATAATAATTCCTCCATATTCTTGATTGCTGCCTGGTAAAAATCCAGGAACATCAACTAATGTTAGTATTGGTACATTAAAAGCATCGCATAATCGCACAAATCTAGCAGCTTTTTTCGACGCATTGATGTCAAGCACTCCTGCTAAATAATTTGGCTGATTTGCAACTATTCCAACAGGCATTCCGTTGAATTTTGAAAATCCTACTACAATGTTTTTTGCATAATGTCTGTGGTACTCTAAAAATTCCTCATCGTCAACAATTGTGTAAATAATATCTTTTACATCATAAGGAGCGTTTGGGTTTTCAGGAATTATATCATTTAATTCATCATTTATTCGGTCTATTGGGTCGGTACACTCAGTTTGTATTGGCTCTTCTAAGTTGTTTTGAGGTAAATATTCTAATGATTTTCGTATTAGCATTATTCCTTCGTCTTCATCGTCGGCTCTAAAATGTGCAACTCCCGATTTTGTAGCATGAACTGTTGCTCCTCCTAGGTCTTCAGTTGTTATGTCTTCGCCTGTAACCGTCTTTGCAACTTTAGGTCCTGTAACAAACATATAACTTGTTTTGTCGCTCATAATTACAACATCGGTTAGGGCAGGGGAGTAAACTGCTCCGCCAGCACATGGGCCAAATATTGCCGAAATTTGTGGTACAACTCCTGATGCCATAATATTACGTTGGAAAATGTCGGCATATCCTGCTAAACTCATAACGCCTTCTTGAATTCTTGCTCCTCCGCTATCGTTAATTCCAATAATTGGTGCTCCTACTAGCAGTGCTTGATCCATTACTTTGCATATTTTTTTTGCATAAGTTTCGGATAAAGAACCACCAAAAACTGTAAAGTCTTGAGAGAAAATGTAAACGACTCGACCATCAATTGTTCCGTGTCCAGTTATTACTCCATCACCTAAATATTGCTCTTTTTCAAGTCCAAAATCACGGCATCTATGCTTAACAAACATGTCAAATTCTTCAAAACTACCTTCGTCCAAAATCATTTCGATTCTTTCTCTTGCAGTATATTTTCCTTTTGAGTGTTGTTTTTCTAATCTTTTAAGACCTCCTCCTAAGCGAGCTTCGGCTCTTAAATCTATTAATTTTTTTATTTCTTGTTGACGAGACATTTTATATCTATTTTATTAAAAAAAAATATTTTCTTTTTTTTGTAATCTTATTTCTCACTACAAAATTCGGTGAGTACTCCTAATGTTGATTTAGGGTGAAGAAATCCAATGTTTAGACCTTCTGCTCCTTTTCTACTTTGTTTGTCTATAAGAGTTATTCCTTTTTCGCCAACTTCACTAAGTGCATTGTTTACATCAGGTGTGGCAAAGGCAATGTGATGAACTCCAGGTCCTTTCTTTGCAATAAATTTTGCAATAGGACTTTCTTCCGAAGTGGCTTCTAGTAATTCAATTTTTGTTTGTCCTACTTTAAAAAAAGCTGTTTTTACTTTTTGGTCTTTTACTTCTTCTACAGCATAACATTTTAAGTTTAAGATGCTTTCGTAATATTTTATAGCATCTTCTATATTTGTAACTGCTATGCCAATATGTTCAATATGTGAAATATCCATTTTATTGATTTTTTTGTAAAAATTGTTAGTCATTTTTAATAATGCAAATGTATTAATTTGTTGAGTACATCTAATATGATAAATGTCATTTAAAAATGTATTCTTTAGCATGTTTTCATTTGAAAATTTATTTGGTGAAATTTAGCTTAAGTTATTTATGCTTTTGCATCTTTCAGGTCTTTTTACATGAAAGTATTTTTCATGTTTTTAAAAATAGTATTTGTTAATTTGGCTTTTATCATAGAAGTAGCAGGTGAAAACACCTGCTACAGGCAATAGTCATAAAAGTAGCTGATTTAAGTTTTTTTACTACTGCATTTAAAATTCGTCCTTGCTATCTTGTAAGTATTGCCGAAGCATCAATTCCAGGAATTAATAATGACTCCCATATTATGTTAATATGCGTATTGTCAATTTTATACACTGTAATAAAGCTACCATCAGTACATTTGTCTGCTCCTTTTAGTATCTTTTCAAATAAAATAGCTTTTTTTTCATCAATAGATTTAATAATCCATATTCCATTACAGCCAAATGAAGGATAAAATATTTGAGCCATTTGTTTGTTGTTATCATAATTAAGTTCGACTGTCCAATTTGTGTTATCATTATTTTGGTAACCTATACCAGTCCATAATCCTTGTAACCAATTTGTAGTAACTTTTGTTAAGGTTGCATAAGCATCTGGTCCCGAAATTATCTCTGAATCCCAATAAACCGAAATGTTAGATTCATCAATTCTTTTCACGATAACTTTACTTCCGCTAATGCAATTTGTTTTACCTGTTGTAATAACTTCTTTAAAAATTGCTGTTTGTTCGTCGGAAAATTCAAGTTCCCATAACCCAGAACATTTTAAGCTAGGATATGTTATGTTTAATCTGTTTTTCTCAGAATTATGAGAAAATTCTACCTCCCAAGTTTGTTTATCTAGTGGCTGAAAACCTTTTCCGCTCCAATCTCCATTAAGCCAATTTGGTGCAGTCTGCGAGTATGCTATAATATTAATACATAATATAATAACTACAATTAATGTTCTTTTCATAATGTTTTTTATTTCAAATTTACGAAAAAAATGTGATTTATATTAAAGTTCGTAAGCAATTATATTGAGTTTTGTCATCTTTTTTTAGAACCTTTTTGCTTTCTTTACGTATTATTAAGAACATAATTAATATCTACATACGTAAATGTGTCGGATTGTTGCTCAATAACATGTTTACTCTAAGATTATCTTGAAAAATAAATTGCTAATTTTCTTTACAGTTTATTTGAGATATACAAATTACTGCTTTTATTAGTTATAAGTAGGTTTGTCTTATAAATATTAATTGAAAATATTATTTTAGGTGCTAGACTTCTTTAAATATGGAGAGGTTTAATTCTTGGGCTAATATATTTTAATTTCGTATTAATGAAAAAATAATTATATCAATAATTTTGGGTGTATCCTTAGTTTTTTGGATATAATAAATAATAAAAATAATATATTATGAAAACACTAAAACAAAAAATTGTTAGTTTGGTAATTCTTGTGGCTTTTATTACAGGGTTTTCAAATTTAGCATTAGCACAAGTTCCTGCGGACTATTACGATAGTGCAAGTGGCTTAACAGGTAGTATTTTAAAAACAGAATTGCATGATATTATTACTTCTGGGCATACAAAACTTTCTTATGATGACTTATGGGAGGCTTTTAAAGTAACTGATGTTGATGATAATTCAGATTACGAAAACGATGGTAGTGTTTTCGATAGATATTCTGAAAGTGCGACAGGAACAGACCCTTACAATTATTCTTATGCAGGTGGTAATAACCAATGTGGAAATTATAATAGCGAAGAAGATTGTTATAATAGAGAACACTCTTTTCCTAAATCATGGTGGGGAAAAGCTGAAGAAATTCAATATACAGATTTAAACCATTTATATCCAACTGATGGTTATGTTAATGGTCGGCGGTCAGCTGAAGCTTATGGCGAAGTGTCTAGTGCAAGCTGGACATCATTAAATGGGAGTAAATTAGGAGATAATGATGTTGCAGGAAGTGGTTTTACAGGAACTGTATTTGAACCTATTGATGAGTTTAAAGGCGATTTTGCTCGTATGCTTTTTTATATGGCAACTCGCTATCAAGATGAAATTCCTAGTTGGCATAGTGGCAATGATACAGATATGCGTATAGTTTTTGAATCAAATGGTGAATTTGTTTCTTGGTATTACGATATGCTATTTGCTTGGCATACTAATGATCCTGTTTCTCAAAAAGAATTAGATAGAAATGATGATGTTTATGATCAGCAAGGAAATGCAAACCCATATATTGATCATCCGGAATGGGTGTGTGAAGTTTTTGGTGGTGGATGTGTTGTTAATCCTGAACCTACTAATTATCCAACTGCATTTACCGCTACGGATATTAGCTCTTCTCAAATAGATTTATCTTGGACAGATGCAACAGGTGATGATTTACCTAGTGCTTACTTAATTTTAGGAAGTACTACAAATAGTTTTTCAGATCCAGTAGATGGAACTGACCCCTCAACCGATAGCGACCTTTCTGATGGTTCTGCTATCGTAAAAGTTGCACATGGCTCAAAAGGCGACTATTCTTTTACAGGATTAAATGCTTCGACTACTTATTATTTCAAAATTTACTCTTATGCAAATTCAGGTTCAAATATAGATTTCAAAATTGATGGCACTTCTCCAACTGATAATGCTACTACTCAAGCATCTGCTCCTGGAGGGACAACGGATGTTATTGCAATTCAGGATTTTGAAGGAACATCACCAGAATGGACTTATTCTGAGCATGATGGTGGTTATTCTTGTTTTACAACAGCAACTAATTATCAAGATAATACTACTACTTCGTTGGAAATGGCAGGTACAGATGATCATAATCAAGATCCATATATTGAATTAGTAAATACTGATATTACATCTTATAACAATGTTAAACTTTGGATATATTTTGCAGCTGATGGTCCTGATGGTAGTGATGATTTATATCTTGATATTTCATATGATGATGGTGGAAATTGGTCAAGTACTAAATTAGTTGATGGTTATGGTAATTGTAATATAAAATTTGGAGAAACTAATTCTTCTGATCCAACAACTGTTAGTTCGAATCCTTATTCGGTAGATATACCTAATACGGAAACACAAATAAAAGTTAGATTAAGATTTGATGAGAGAAGTGGAAAAAATAACACTTCTGATAATTATTATGTTGATGATATAAAATTAGAAGGAGAAACAGCAGCCGCAGTTTGTGAAGAGCCTGCAAATCAGCCAACAGATTTAACTTTCCCCTCAAAAACATCTACT
>JAOZLS010000062.1:8204-14388 GCA_029934705.1 Bacteroidales bacterium
TCTAATTCGGATGTTAAAATTAGAGTTGTAAATGATAATCAATCAGGACATTTAATTATTGATGACTTTTGTGTTTCTGATAATGCTGCAGTATCAGCCTGCGAAGAGCCTGCAAATCAGCCAACAGATTTAACTTTCCCCTCAAAAACATCTACTAGTATTGATGGTTCGTTTACTGCTTCAACAGGTACACCCGATGCAAATGGTTATCTTGTTGTTATTAGTACAAGTTCATCATGGTCTGGAGATAATCCTGCTGACGGAACTGCTTATGCGGATGGCGATGCTCTTGGTGGAGGAACTGTTCTTCAAGCATCGTCTTCAACAACTTTTACAGCTAGTGGTTTAACTGAAAATACCACATATTATTTCTATATTTTTGCTTATAACGATGGCTGTACAGGAGAACCTGAATATAAAAATACAAATCCTTTAGAAGGAAATGAAACAACTAGTGCTACTCCGGTAATTTCAACATCTGGTACTTTAAGTGATTTTGGTGATGTTTGTGTAAGTAGTGTTAGTGCTGAAGATTCATATTCTGTTTCTGGCTCTGATTTAACAGATGATCTTGTTGTTACGGCACCAACTGATTTTGAAGTTTCACTTTCAAGTGGAAGTGGTTTTGGTTCTTCAGTCAGTATAACTCCTTCAAGTGGAACTGTGAGTGCAACAACAATATATGTACGATTTTCTCCTAGTTCTGTAGGTGCAAAATCCGGTGATGTATCAAATGCAAGTACCGATGCTGTAACACAAACTATTGCTGTAAGTGGTACTGCTACCGATATACCTATTATTTCGACTGATGCAATATCAGGAATTACAACAACAACTGCCACAAGTGGAGGAAACTCAATTTCTAATAATGGTTCAGCAATTATTGAAAAAGGCGTTTGTTGGGATACAAACGCAAATCCAACAACTGCAAATTCTACAACATCTGATGGAACAGGTGAGTCTGACTTTTCAAGTTCTATAACAGGACTTAATGCATCCACCACTTATTATGTGCGAGCTTATGCTACAAACGGATGTGGAACTGCTTATGGAAATGAAGAGGTTTTCACAACAAGCTGTGGTGCAGTAACTGTTCCTTACCTAGAAAATTTTGATGGAGTAACAGAGCCTGATGTCCCAGCTTGTATTACAGTTACAAATGATAATGAAGATTCTTATGAATGGATAACTTGTGATGATACTTCCTTAGGAAATTCTTCTGCACAGCCTCCTCACTCGGGTGCTAATCAAATGGGAATTCGGTATAACTCTTCCGAAGCAATGGATGATTGGTTTTTTACTCCGGCTATAACGCTCTCAGATACAAAAGTATATAAACTTAAATTTTGGTTTGCTTCGGCTTGCGATAATTATACAGAAAAATTAGAAGTTAAATTTGGGACAAGCCCTGATGCTGCTTCTATGACATCAGGTACTTTAGCTGACATTACAGATATTAATGCAATTAATTATCCTAACTATACCGAATATACTGTTAATTTTTCACCAAGTACGGCTGATGATTTTTATATAGGCTTTCATGGATATTCTGATGCTGACCAATGTTATATTTTTATAGATGACGTAGAAGTTGTTGAGGCTTCTGGAATTGATGTTACAGGACTAGACCCCTCTTCTGATAAATTTGGAGTTGGAACAACTGATAATATACTTTATAGAGTTCAAGTTGATGTAGATGTTAAAGATAGAACTTTTACCGATTTAATGTTAAATATTGATGGAACAGCTAATCTTAATACTCTTGTAAGCAATTATAAATTAAGATATTCTACTGATAATATTTTAGATGCAGGTGATGCTACATTAATTACAGATAATACTGTTTCAGCAACAACCGACCAAGATATTGATTTTACGGGTGTGTCGCAAAATATTACTGCAGGTTCAACAGCTTACTTTTTTGTTACATGTGATGTTTTATCAACTGCAAATATTGGAGAGTTTTTAGAAATTGATGATACTCAAATTATCATAGATTTTACAGATAGCCCTAATCTTGATAGTGAAGTTTATGAAGCAGCAAATGCACATGAGATTTCTGCTAGTTTAGAGTCAGATATTGTAGCAGTTGATTTGTCAGAGTCTGATTTTGTGTCATCCGTGGATAATACTGCTGCTAGTTTAACTTCTTCAACAGGAACTAAAGTTTGGGAAATTACAATAAGAGATGGTGGGGCAACAAATGATGTTGATAATCTTGCTACTATCGTAAATAGTATAAAAATTACAAAAAATGCAGGTAATACGATGGGTGATTGGAATGATGCCATATTAACTTGTGCTATTTTTGATGGAACAACACATCTTGCCGATGCAACTATTACAGCCGATGATATTACTTTTTCGGGTTCTTCTTTAATTTCAGTTCCTGATGATGATGAACTTATTTTAACAATACGTCTTTCTATTAATGCTGCAGTTTTATCTGCTGGTAATGAAGATGGAAATAATTTTGTTTTTGATATTTTAAATACAAATGTTACTGCTGATGCTAGTGGTTCTGGATTTAAAACGTTTTCTACTAATTCCGAAGAAGGTAAAAATGAATTTGATGTTACAGGAACTGTTATTACATATTCACAACAGCCAAGTGATGTTGGTGTAAATGCGGTGATGTATCCTTATGTAA
The DNA here is from genome assembly GCA_029934705.1 of Bacteroidales bacterium. Lineage (GTDB taxonomy): Bacteria > Bacteroidota > Bacteroidia > Bacteroidales > JAADGE01 > DZBS01. The sequence goes on from JAOZLS010000062.1 coordinate 10,855, forward strand.
AAGTTCAATTGAAAGATGCAAATGGAAATTTCGATTTAAGTAGTGTTGGAGTTTCAATTACTTCAACAGGAGTATTGGATATTACACCAAAATCTGCAACTACATCGGGTGGCGAGGCTGTGTTTAATAATATAATACACACCGTAACTGATGTTGACAGAGAATTAACTGCCAGTGCTACAGATTGTTTAGATGTTTTAAGTAACAAGTTTGATATATTGGATATTACAACTTTTGCTCCAGGTGAATTAATTATTGTAGGCTTTGATGGTCAAATTCCAGATGATGATGGAGGGCAGTCAATTAGAGACCGTGTTTACTTAATGAATATGATTGATATAAAACCTCAAACTTCTTGGAAATACGTTAATTCAAGGTTTGAAGCTGGTGCTTCTGCTGGCGAAAGAACTATGGAATGGCATGGAGGAAGTGATGACCCTGATGCAGATCCTGCTGTTTTATCATTTACTTATACAGGCTCATCTAGCCTTACTGCTGGTTCAATTATTTCTTTTGATGTTGACTATGCAGAACCTATAAATTTAAGAGTTAATGGATCTTCATCTTCCGATTTTAATGTAAGCGGTGGTGCCGCAAATATTCATCTTGCCGATGGTGATCAACTTTGGATTATCCAAGGAGCTTTTGATGACAAAGGCGATTATTCTCTTTTAAATGGTAATGTTCTTTACGGATTTACTATAAATGAAACATGGGTGCCAATTACAGATGCTGTTTCTGCTAGTACAAATGGTTCGCTCAGAGAATCACGATTACATCCAGATATTGAATGTTTTAGTATAGATGCAGGTAATTATGGCTATGCAAATTATAGAAATGGAACAGGCGGAAATCCTGGTTCTCCTATACATACTGGTACTAAAAGAGATTTACTTCTTTCAATAAAAGATATTACAAATAATTGGAATAGAGATGGTGCTGATGGTGCTCCTACAGGTACAGATGAGCTTGATGTTGTTGAAGAGTGGATTCTTCCTACGGCTACTGCAACCGATGCAAATAGTCTTGGACAACAATTTTCAATAACTGCGTCATCTTTTGTTGATGGCTCTTGGGTTGGCGATACTGATGCTAACTGGTTTCTTTGTGATAACTGGAGTGGTTTATTAGTGCCTACTAAAAATATTGATGTTGAAATTTCTAGTTCTGCAAATGCTCCAGACATTAACTGTGAAGATGCAACTAATGCTTATGCAGCTAAATTTAATAATATTGCTGAATGTAGAAATTTAACAATTGATGCCGAAACTCTTTCAATGAATGCTTATGCAAATGATACATTAAAGATTTATGGTGATTTGTTAATGCAGAACTCAGGTGCTGAACTTAATATGGATGATGCCGATGTAGCAACAATTGATGGTAATGTTGTTTTATACGGAAATTATAATAATACAGTTTCTGGCGATGCTTTAAAACAAGGAAACGGTAAATTCTATTTTGTAGGAGCAACCGAACAGACAATTAATAGCGATGATTCTGAAAATTTCTATAGTATAGTTATTGATAATTCTTCAGCAGAAGGAGTTCAAATATTAGATAATGTTACAATTAAAGGAATATTTACTCATACAAATGGAACTTTTGACTTAAATGCTTATAATTTCGAAATGCAAGCTGCTTATATTAGAACTGATGGAGAATTTGAAGGAAGTAGTTCTTCTAACTTTACAATTTCAGGCTCTGGTAACATTGATGATATTTATTTTGTTGATGATCTGAATGTTAATGAATTCGTAATGAGTAGAAGTGGCGAAAATGCTAGCTTAATGACTAGTTTAACGACTGCCGGAAAAATGGGTATATCAAATACAGGTGGTGTAACATTTAATGTAGGAAATAATTATACTATTGGAGGCTATTTTAGTAATACTACCGGAGTTGATGGTATAATAATAAAATCTAATGCATTAGGAACTGCTTCATTAATACAAAGTGCGGGTTCTCCTGAAGCAACTTGTGAACGTTATTTAACAGGAGGTGATTGGAATTTTATTTTTAGTCCATTAAGTTCTGCTGATGGCTCGGTATTAACAGCAAACAGTGAATACGGTTGCTCTTACAACGAAGTTGAATCTGATTATTGGGATGCAACAACTATTTATGGAACATCTGGTTGGGTATCAGGAATTGATAATACAATGAGTACTGAAAAAGGCTATATACATAAAGGCTCATCGGCTGGAATATATGAACTATCAGGAGGTGATCTTGCTGTTGCTGATAAAACCTTTACGCTTTCATATACAAATAGTGGAACAGGAGCTGTTAATGAAGACGGTGTTACTGCTGATTGGGACGAATTTGAAGGTTGGAATCTTTTAGGAAATCCTTATGCCTCAGCTATTGACTGGGATAATAGTGATGCAGGTTGGGATCGATCAAAAATTGAAAATTTTGTATATTATTACGATGGTTCTGGTTATAAATTTTATGGAAGTGGAACTTCTTATAGTCAAGGGATTAGCTCTTCTGGTGGTTCGCAATATATACCTGCAAATCAAGGTTTCTTTGTAAAAGCTTTGGATACTGGTGATGGTGCTGATTTTACTATTCCTGCAAGTGCAAGAGTTCATAACTCTCAATCTTTCTGGAAAGAAAATAAATATGTTGACCCAAATATAATTAGGCTTACAATTTCTAAAGATAATTTTGTTGATGAAATGATAGTTCGTACTTTAGTTCCTGAATCAGGAGTTACAGAATATCACGATGGAGCTTATGATGCCTATAAAATGTTTTCATGGGATAATATTAATCCTCAGTTGTACTCAAGAAATGACGATAATTCTCATTTTTATGCTGTAAATAGTATTCCCGAATTTGTAAATCATAAAATTGTTCCTTTAGGAATTTATATTGGTCAAGCTGGTGAATACTCTATTAATATTACTGAAAATGATTTTGAAAATGCTCATATTTGGTTAGAAGATAGAAATCTAAATATGTTTACTAGGTTTGTAACACCTACTGAATACTCTTTTAATCAGACAGCTGAAACAAATAACGATAGATTCTTTTTACATTTTGAATTAAATAAAGCACCTACATTAAACGATGAAATTCCAAATCAAGAAACTATAGTTGATGAGGCTTATGAATATTATTTACCTGTAAATTTATTTACTGATGAAAATTTTGGTGACTCATTAACAATAAACTTACTTATTGATGGAGAACCAATATCGGATAGTTGGATTAATTTTAATGCGGAAACAAATCGTATCTATGGAGTTCCAACAAATGTACAAGAATTTACAATTGCTGTAAGTGCAACCGATGCTTTTGGACTAAAAGTAAGCGACGAGTATCTTTTAAATGTTAAATCATTAAATTCAAATATTTCAAATATTAAAATTGATAATGTTATTGTTCATCCAAATCCTACAAACGGAATTGTAAATATTAACATTTTAGGTAAAACCGTAAAAGGTAAAATATTAGTAACCGACATTTCTGGTAAAGTAATAATTAGCAAAAACATATCAGGAAAACAAAACGTTCTAGATATAA
>JAOZLS010000063.1 GCA_029934705.1 Bacteroidales bacterium
TCAAGAAGAATATATTAGAGAATATGAGAATGATAAAGAAACAATTGAAAATGTAGAAAAGAAAATGAATCTATATATTATTTCTTTAGAAAAATTAAATAATGATTTTCAAAACTGTATTTTCAAAACTAAAAATAATGATAAAACACTTACTTCGTGGGTAAATAATCATATTGAAGTAGTTAACAATATAAATAATTTCTTTAAAATTAAATTTCAAAAACCTGTAAAATACACAAGTAATAGGGTAGAGGTGTTGGCAAATATTAAAACCTCGTGGCATAATTTTGTTAGTTCCCAAATTCTTCCCAACACTTATTTAATAGAAGATTATAATTTGTTTTTTGATATTCGAAAAATTGAAAACGAATATAAAATTAATTCTACATTTATACCTAACAGTAAAATTAAAGATATAGAAAGTTTAAGACAAGAAATTTCGGTTTTGGAGAAGCTTAATTTAAAAAATGATACTATACTAGACAAAGGTTCGACATGGGGAATGAGTAATAATGAAATTAATAGGGCAGAAAAAGATTTTCCTATAATTAGTGATAAAATAAAAAGTTTGGATAGTAAATTAAACAGTCTTATATCTAAAATTAGCGATGAACAACCAAAGGTTATAAATAAGTGGATACTTTTACATCTTTATACTTGCATTGCAGTTATTGCCGATTCATATACAACAAATATTGGGCAAAATAAGCCCGATTTAGTACGTTTAGGATTAGCAAGTGATATATTTTATGAATGGAAGAGTATTCTTTCTTCTAAAAATAAATATATTATTCCTAATGTTTATTATTTAGATGATTATAATGAAATTTTTAATGAAATGCTTGAACAAATACGATTTTAGGATACACTTTTTTTAATATATTGTAAAATAACAGCAGATAAAATCCAAACTACATAAATAACAACGAAACCAGCAAAAAACTTAAACATATCAGTTTCAGTATCAAAAATTGATTGTAAACTTTGGTTAAATTCATAGCTTTCGGCTTCATAATTCAAAGAAAAATGTGTTATTACAGCCATTATAGCATAAGTTAAAAGTGTAGCAAAACTTATGTAAACAAAAACTTTTAAGTGCTTTTGATAATCAATTTTATTTGGTTCTTTATATGTCATTTCGTTGTAAAGTAAAGAAAAATAAATTATATTTACCACAAATGTCAAAAATTAAGAGTATGAAAAAAAATATTTTAGTACTTTTTTTTATAGTATTTTCATTATTTACTATAAAAAAACGCAAGCTCAAGTTAATGAGAGTTTTTCAGTATCAAATTATATAAATGATTTGAATCAATTTTATGAAACTCAAGTAGGAAATATTGAGATTGATAGTTTAGTTTCGCAATTTACAAGTTATTGGGATAGTGGTAGGCTTTCAGAAACTGACAAAAATGATATTTCTGCAATATCGAGATATTTTGCACAGAAAAGAGTAAATAAAACTACAACTTTTTTCTATTTTCTTAGAACAACAATGCTTTTAAAGGATCAATCGCAAACGAATTATAATATTTGGATTAAACTTTTCAAGAATTATTCTATAACTAATACATACTCTACAAAAGAAGTTTCGATATATACAAAACAGATATACCACCTTATTACAGAGGACTATATTTTTTGGTCGAAAACATCTAAATGGAAATATATTAATGGGAATTATGCATTTAATTATGATGAAGATGAAAATTATTTGAAAATAAAATTTACAAATATTCAATTAGAAAGTTATTATTTTGCTTTTGATACTTTGCATATAAAATCGGTAAATGGTACTTTAGATATTCTTAAAAGCAAGTGGGTAGGCACAAGTGGGAAAGTTACCTGGGAAAAATATGGTTTACCTTCGGGTCAAGTTTATGCAAAGCTGCATAAATATAATATTAACCTAAAACACTCAAAATACTCTGCCGATAGTGTTACTTATAAAAACAGCCAGATTCTTAAATATGAAATACAAGGTAAATTAATTGATGAAGCTTCATCGTGGGGTAGAAAAAACAATGCATTCCCTGTTTTTGTTTCCTATAAAACTGATTTGAATACAAAAAAGGATAATATTCACTATAAAAGTGGAATTACCATGAAAGGGAAAAAAGTTCTTTATTCAGGAACAGGTTTGAACAAAGCAGAAATTAAATATCTTTTTCAAGGTAAAACCGTATTAGAAGCTTCATCAAAAGAATTTTATGAGTCAGGTGGAGTTTTAAATAGTAATGATGCATCTATTAATATTTATATTGCAGGAAGCGACACTGTATCGCACCCTTCAGCAAAACTAAATATTTCTGAGACTAATATAAAAATAACCAGACAAACTAAAGGTGCAGGTAATAGACCTTTTTTTAATCCCTACCAAAGTGTTGAAATTGAAGCAGATGAACTAATGTGGAATATTAAAGATTCTCTTATTTATTTTTTGTCGCAAGACTCTAAAGACAAACATGTTAGATCTTCAAATTACTTTACTAAAACTGAATTTAATAAAGTGAAGATGTATGAAACTACAAATCCACTTTTTTCGGTAAAAAGATATGCTACAAAATTACAGTCAAATACATTTAATGTAGACGATTACTCATTTTTTGTAAAAAAAGACCCAGTAGCAATGCGTCAACGCTTTATTGGACTCTGGTACGATGGCTATGTTGACTATAATACGGAAACACACCAAGTTATAGTCTTAAAAAAATTATACGACTATATTGAGTTCTTTTTTAATAGAAAAGACTATGACGTAATTAATTTACCATCAGTTGGTCAACTTCACTCCCTTGCATCAAACTACCGAATTCTAAACTGTAAATTTAATACAAAAACCAACGATTTATACATATTTGGGGTAGAAGGTACAAGTTTAAGTAGCACTAAAAGAACTGGGTTTTTACCGAGTGGAGGAATGGTTATTATGAAGAAAAACAGAGACATGATGTTTGGAGGAAAACTTAGAGCAGGACTTGCTGACATTCATGCCAAATCATTTTATTTTAGCTACTCTAAATTTGAAGTTACATTTGAAAGTGCTGACACACTTGCCTTTTCGGTAATAACTTACAATCCAGAAAGTAACTCAAAACAACTTGCATATTTAAATTCTGCTGTCGAAGGAGTTTCTGGAAAAATAAGAATTGATTTAAAGTCTAATAAATCTGGCAAAAAAAATATTCCGATATTTCCAATACTTATTTCAAAAGATACATCTTATGTATATTATGATAAAAAGACAGTGTATGATAGAGAAACATTTATGTTCAAAAATTACCCATTTACCAAAGATTCATTATTGTATATTAATGAACGAGAGCTTAAAATTGATGGAATAATGTTATCGGGTGGTATTTTACCCGATTTTGAAGAAACATTAACCGTACAAGAAGACTATTCACTGGGTTTTAGGCATAGAACTCCCGAAGGCGGTCTAAAACTTTTTGGAGGAAAAACTACATTGTCCTCTAAGCAAAGTTCCTTTGATAGTTTCATAAAATTAAGTAACCAAGGCTTACAAGCAAATGGTTCAGCAAGTTGGTTTAACACTACAATTAAAGCGAAAAATTTCAACCTATATCCCGATTCATTAAGTGCTTTGGCAGATGAGATGATTATTTTAAAAGATACAACAAATGGTGATAATGGCAAATTCCCTGATGTTACAGGAAAATTAGTTTATACAAAATGGGATAGTAAAAATGACTTTATAACATACACAACAACCGAAAACCCTGTTGAAATGTATAATGGCAAGGTAAAAGTGCATGGTACAGTAACTTATAAACCCAATGGCTTATATGGAAGTGGAAATGTTAATGTAGATAGAGGAACTCTATATTCTAAAGAATTTATATTTAAAAATAATTCTTTAATAGCTGAAAAAGCTAATATGAAAATTAAAGATAAAACTGAAGATAAAGACCAACTCCTCATTACAGATATGAAATCTTATATTGATATGAACTCTGGGAAAGGTGTTTTTGTAGCAAATAACGATAGTTCAAATATTAATTTTATAGAAAATAAATACCTAAATTATCCTAAACACTTTGTATGGGACACAAAAAGCAACGATGTTAATGTTGATTATAACACAAGCGTCTTCACAAGTAGTTCATCTTTAGATAGTGCATACCTTATAGATATATGCAAATTTGACAAGTCTATTTTTTATGAAAATGAAGGCTCATCAAAATTTGTATCAACAGCTAGAGGACAAAATGGACTAACTTTTTATGGAACAAAAGCAACATTTAGCTCAGAAAATAAGGACTTAGAAACAGAAGAAGTAAAAAAGATAATTGTTGCAGATATTGAAGTTAAACCAAGTACAAGTATTGTTATTAATAAAGATGGAAAAATTGGTAAACTTTTTAACACTACTATAAAAGCACGCGGGCGACACAATATTAGTGATGTGGATATCACAATTATGAGTAAAAATCAATACGTTGCGTCTTCTGGAACTTACATTTATTATGACCAGAACAGAACTTCACAAAATATTAAATTTGATAGTATTACTTATAGTACACATGAACAAGCAACTATTGCACACGGACTTATAGAACAATATAATAAATTTACATTAAGCCCATATTTTGAGTATTATGGAGAAGTGTATTTTAATGCAAAAAATGACTTCCTAAACTTTAAAGGAAATGCAAAAGTTATACACACATGTAGTACAAAACCATATTGGTTCTATTTTAGGTCTGACATTAACCCTGATAGCGTATATTTACCATTAGATTCGAAGCTACATTCCGATATAGCCTTGAACAAAGCCAGAATATTTGCCGATATACTTATTAGTAAAGACAGTTTAGGACTTTTTTCTTCATTTATGTCAACCGATCCATCAGGAACAGCAGAATCAATTTTCTCAATGCGTGATAGTTCATATTATATTAGTTTTAGTGAAGCTAAACAACGCTATGAAATTACGAACAGAGCTAAATATCAAGACCGTGCGAAACCAGGTAACTATTTAGAGTTAGACACAAAAAACTGTATTATAAAAGGTGAAGGAAAACTTTCATATATAAATTCCTTACGTATTGACTCAATAGGAGGCTATGGAAATTTCAGATACGACCTTAACTCAGGAGATTACAAGATGTACACGCTTACTTATATGGATTTTTTCTTTAATAGAAAAGCTGCACAAATTATTTCAGATAAAATTGATTTAAACATTACAGCAGGAGGGGTTAATCTTACACAAAGCTCATATATTCAGAATATGAATAATATACTTGGTGTAAATGGTACAAAACGTTTGTTAGACGATATGTCGTTAAATGCCGGAAAACCAAAACGTTTTCCTTTTGAATTGAATAAAACATTAGTATTTTCTGATATAAAATTTGTGTGGGATAAAGAATCGAACTCTTTTAAGTCGGTTGGAAAAATTGGTGTTGGGAATATATACAAAAACATGCACAATAAATATTTGAAGGGATATGTTCAAATAACAAAAGATGGTGCCAACAGTAAAGTATATATATATATTGAAACAAATGAAAATGAATGGTTCTTTTTTACTTTCTCGGGAGGTATTATGCGTACGTACTCATCGGTTACTGAATATAATACTATAATAGAAACGCTAAAAGATAAAGACAGAAAAATTAGAACCAAGAACGGGATTTTTAATTATATGCTTACAAACAGCGATGATAAAGATTTATTTATATACAAATTTACAGGAAGACATCCTGCTACAAATTAAGAGTTAAATAGTGCCTGAACGAAAATACGACAAAATTAGAAAACTTATTTACTAAAATTACAGATTATTTAAAATTTATTTAATGGAAACAGAAGAAATAAAACAAAAAATATTTAGTGAAATTGAAAAAACTAAAAAACGAATTATAGAATATAAAGAACTAACACAACCAATTGCTCCAGATTGTGCAATAGGGCGTGTTTCGAGGATGGATGCAATAAACAACCGGAGTGTTACAGAAGCAGCTCTCAGGCGTAGCGAAGAAAAGTTAAAAAATCTAAACAGAGTAGTTTCTCAAATAGGAACACCTGAGTTTGGACTTTGCTTACGCTGTAAACGACCTATACCTATTCAACGAATACTTGTTATGCCCCAAAGTTTATACTGTGTAAATTGTGCCCAATAATATGCCAAATATCTGTCCTCTTTGTAACTCAACTGGTAATGTTTTTCATCAAACTAAAAAACAATTTTATTATCAATGTAATAATTGTAAAGGTATTTTTATGGGCGAAGAATTAAAACCCAATCCAGAAAAAGAAAAACGACGTTACTTAGAACATAATAATGATGTAGAAAATGTAAATTATCAAAACTTTGTAGAACCAATTACTTCTGCAATTATGCATGATTATACACCTACCGATAATGGTTTAGATTTTGGAGCAGGCACAGGCCCAGTAATTTCTAAAATATTGAACGACCATAATTATAACATTCAACAATACGATCCATTTTTTCATAATAAACCTGAACTACTCAATAATAAATACGATTATATCGCATGTTGCGAAGTTATAGAGCATTTCCATGACCCAGATAAAGAGTTTATTCTACTAAAAAATCTTTTGCAACCAAAAGCAAAACTATATTGTATGACAGACCTTTACGATGATAGTATATTTTTCCCTAATTGGTATTATAAAAATGATTTAACCCATGTTTTTATCTACAAAAAAGAAACAATTCAATTTATTAAAGAAAAATACGGTTTTTCTAGTGTAACAATAAATAATAGGCTAGTTGTTTTTTCGGGTTAATATAAAATTAAGTACAACGCTTATAAAGCACGCAACTTCTAAATGACTATAATTCTCATATTTGTGGTTGCAATTTCTCATTTAGCTGTAAAGATAAATTTTTAGGTTTATAAATTTGAATTATTACCTTTATACCAAACTAATATATATTTGGTATTGTTTAAAAATTTATATCGTAATTTTATTTTTTTTCTGAAATCTCCTTTTGTTATTTCGGAATTAATTTTCCCCTTTTTCTTTATTTTTGTAGGGTGTATTTTTAAGTTTTTCTTGAAGTCTAACTCGCCTTTTTCGTAAATCTTAAATAGTGTTTCCTTGGCAGACCAGTTCATATAAATAAACTGCTGTCTTTCAGTATTTTTATAATACTCTATTTCATTATCATACATAAATTTATTGGCTATATTATATATTCTGTCAGACAAAATTTCAATGTCGATACCTGGGTTTTTGAATTTACTAATAATTACAGCTGCGAAATTTTTTGTATGCGAAATTGAAATATAATATTTTTTTTTTAGGTATGGTTTGCCCTTTTCGGTATAAAATATTTCGGAATATTTTCCTAGTAATTCTTTCAACATTAAACGTACTGTGAGCCATTCGTTTTTTCGTTTAATACTTTTTATTTGTGCAAATTTATCTTTTTCAACAACCGATAAGCTTTTTTTTAAGGAAGAATACATCTCGTTAGTATTCTTTTTTATTTCAGAAACTTGTATATAGTGTTTTTTTGATTCTTTTTTAAATATAGTTATTAATTTTACTTGAGTGTTCATTTTTAGAGTAATTATTTTGAAAAAACCATTTTTATACCAATTAAAAGGATTAAAATTCCAAAAACTTTTTTCAGCACTTTATCAGGTAGATTAACCGATAAGAGCGAGCCAAAATATCCTCCTACAAGAAATGCGAATAAGATAATGAATACAAATTTTGTGTTTATATATCCTTCTTTATAGTAGTTGTAAGCACCTGCAATTGCAACTGGAAATACTAAAATTCCAAGACTAGTTCCTTGTGCTTCGTGTTGGCTTATTCCAAAAAAGAATATTAATGCTGGTACTATAATAATACCGCCTCCAATTCCCATGCTTCCGCTTAAAAAACCGGCAAAAACTCCTATAATAATTAATATAATAATATCGTTAACTGGCATATTAAAAGTCTAAGTTTAGTGAAAAATAAAATACTCGTGGTAAAACAACATCACTATCAACTCCCCATGCCCAATCTAGTCTGAAAAAATATCCAAACAGTCGGCTTCTGACTCCAAGTCCATATCCAAAAACAACAGGCCAACGGTTTTTATCAATAATTACTGTAATTGGTCCATTTTGCACAGTTTCAGTATTGTACGCATTTGATTCGTCATAAGGAGTTAGCCCCGACCATGCTGAGCCTGCGTCGGCAAAACCTACAATTTGAAAACTATTCAAAAAGTCTGAATTTAGCGGTCTGTTTGCAAGATATTTTATTATAGGAATTCTAATTTCATTGTTTACAACAAAGAAGTTTGTTCCGTTTCGTGCATTTTGTATAAACCCCCTCATGTTTGTTGCAACTGCTTGATAAATATAGTTTTCGTTAGGGTTTATATTTATAGAGTTATCAAATTGCATTTTATCTGGCGAAAAAACATACCAATTATCAACTCCTCCTAAATAATATATTAGTTTACTTTTTCCTAGCGATGCACTTGCAGCTGTTCGAGATGCAAAAATTATATTTCGGTGTAATTTCTGATAAAATCTAAAATCGGCACCTAAAACAAATAGGTTTGTATATTCTTTATCTACTTCTTGATAAAATTCTCCAAAAAGTTTAAATCTAGTTCCACTATAAAGGTTTAGACCTGGCGAATTTGTATTATCAAAGATATATTCCATTTTTGCCCCTGCAAAAAATTGTGAATCGTCTTCTGTCATAAGTGTTGGATAGTCTTCGGACAAAATTACACCTTTATCGTGCCTGATGCTTAATGTTGCTTTGGTTGATGCTACTTGATTAAATGGATATTTCCAAATATACATAAATTCGTTAGTAAAAATTTTGCCACTAAATGGATATCCGTAGGAATCGACATAACTTTCGGTAAAAGTTTGTCGGTGATACAAAAACTGTTTATCTATTCTTTTCTTTAAATTTTCGAAACTAAATAAGTATTCATAACTATCTAAATTTGTACCAAGCCTAAAACCTGCACTAATTCTATAATCTTCAAACAAATCATAAATTCCAATTTTTGTAAAAACATTCATACCTGGGTTAAAATAATATGCACTACCAGTAAATGCTTGATACGAGTTATTTAAAAAGCCAAAATCTACTTGCTGAACTACATAGTTTGTATAAAAATTAGTTAGATAAAAAAAAGTTGGCAATAATATTTCTTTTTTGGTAGAATCATTAACTAAAGTATCGCCCTGTATAGGATTAATTTCGTAGTATTTTAGATTTTTTTCTGTTTCAAAAACATAATTATTAATATTTATGCTCATACTATCCGGATGAACCAAATTTTTGGGTGGATTTTGTCTTAAACTGTCTATTTCAGCTTCACGCCTTTTGCGTGCATTTATATATAAGGTTCGTAGGCTGTCGTTATAAATTAGGTCTTGGCTAAAACTTCTTCTAAATTTAGTTTTATTTGAACTTACTACATTATTTTCATCTAATACGCCTGTGTAAATATGGTATCTTTTGTTATTGTATATTACATCGGCAAAATTATTCGACTGTTTATTAAAATGGTGCAAGTTTACGTTTCTGCTATATTCAGTTATTAATTTTGAAGATGTATAATATCGATAATGTACAGTTGTATCGACATAACTAATTGTGCTATCGTGCTTAATTATTTGCTTATTAATAATTCCATTCTTGTCGGTTAAAGCTATAAATATATTTTTTTTATATGCTAAAGGCTGTGTTTCATTTTCAAAAGGAGTATCTGTAATTTTAATTAATTCTTTTTCTTTCTTTAAATAGTTATAAGAAAAAATATCAAACGTTTTATTACCTTTTGCTGTATCACTAAGGCTTTTATTTTTTCTGTTAGAAGAAAAAAGTATTTTAGTAGATTTTTCGGCAAATACAGGATTTAAGTCATCGGCAATATCATTAGTTATTTGCTCAAAATTTGCAGCAGTTAGGTTATATACATATATATCACTTTGTCCGTCTTTAACTCCCGATACCACTATTTTGTAACCATCGTGGGAAAAATCCATAGAAATTATTTTATCAAAATACATTATGTTGTTCTGCACAAGTTTTTTGTCTTCAAGCATGTACTTATTCATTGTTAAATTCCCTTTATTTTCGGTTACATATACAAGCATTTTACTTGACGGATGCCAAGCAATAACGGGGTATGAATAGTCGGTAATTTGCTCCAAGGAATGTCCTTTTTTGCGTATTACTTTTTTCTTTTTTGTTGATTTATCATAAATAGAAATTCTATATTTTCCAGAAGCATTTGATACATAAGCAATGTATTTATTATCAGGACTGATTTTTACAGTCTGAAATGCTCTCTTTTTCTTTGCTTTTATGTAGTTTTCATTATTTTGTGGAAGATTTGCTTCTGTTTCAAAATTATTATACAACTCGGAGTAATAAGCAAGCCACTCTATACCTAATTCTTTTGTTGATTTACCTAAAACATAAACAAAACCACTTTCGGCATTTTTATTTATTCGTGTAAGATATAATATGTTAGGTATTACATCTTTACCATAAGTATTGCTAACAAAATTCCAAAAAGAATGACCTGCATAAGTTGCATCTTCACCAATTAAATGATTTATTTTTTTATATTTTCCACCTTCAAAACCATCTTTAACAATATTTTCTGTTTCAAAACTCCATTCTTCAGAAATAAAACTAATAAGACCCGAAACAAACCAATTGGGCAAACTAATTAATGTAGAGTTGGTTAGTTTCTGTCTAAAATTGCCACTATAGAGCATGTCGTTAATTAAAATTTGAGTAACTCCTTCGGAAATTTGCCTTTCAATAGATTTTGTGTCGCCTTCAAAATAGACAAATAGTTTATTGTCAATTATTCTTGTAACACCACCGATATTTGAATTTCCACTACCCGTTTCATAACCAACATTACTTTCTTTAAAATCTGAAAGTTTTTTGTAGCATAAAAAAATAAGCCTTTTTTGAATTCCATAACCAAAAAAACTTTCTATCTGGCTAATTTTTTCGTTAGCAATTTGGGTAACTCTTTTGCTTAAATTATCGCCTCCTTTATAATAATAGGTGTCAAACCTGTCGTAACGATGGTATCGCCAAAATTTACTTTTATATTGTAAACGGTTTTTCCCAAAAGTCATTTGATGCCCATTGTAAAACTGAGCATAAGTTTCTTTTCCAGGCAGTATCAAAAATGATAGTGCTATTATAACAAATAGAAATATTTTTCGTTTTTTCAATGTATTGAAACTTTAATTTGTAATTTTCAGTAAATTTATAAAAATAAACTAAAATAATTTTACTTTTGCATAAATAGTATCTAACAGAAAATTAATATATTTTTTAAATTTATAAATATTTAATGCAAGGTTTAATGTTTTTTATGTAGTAGGTAAATGTTTATCATTAAAGTTACTGTAGCTTAAATTGCTCACAATGAGAGAATAAAGCTTCAATGATGTAGTTTTATCATTTAAGAATTTTAAATTTACTGAGATCAAATAAAACTTTATATTTATAAAAATATTTTTTTTCATAAGCATTGAGAAGAACTTTTTTTTACTAATATTTAACATAATTTATAACAGATGAAAAAAATTATAGTAATTTATTTAACAGCACTTTTAGCAATATATTCTCAAAATATATTTGCACAAAGCATTGAGGCGAATATGACTTTTGATAAAACGACTCACGATTTTGGTAAGATTAACGAAACAGATGGTAGAGTTGAGTATAAATTTGAATTTACTAATACAGGTTCAAAAGCAATTGTTATAACCAACGTAAAAGCATCTTGTGGGTGTACAACTCCAAATTGGAGCAGGCAACCAATACCTGCAGGTGGAAAAGGTTTTGTTAGTGTAGTTTTTGATCCTATCAGACGACCAGGAGCTTTTAATAAATCAATAACAGTTAAATCAAATGCTGAAAATTCGCCAATTATTTTACATATAAAAGGAGAGGTTGTTCCTAAAGCACCAACAATTGAAGAAAAGTACAGATATGCAATGGATAATATTAGGTTAACAGCTTCTAGTGTTCATTTTGCTGAAATTTTTACTGACCAAATAAAAACTCGTGTTATCGACTTTATAAATACATCGGATCAGCCAGTAAAAATTACTTTTAATGAAAAAAGGTCTATGCCAAAACATTTAACATTTAAAGTTGAGCCAGAAGCTGTTAAGCCTGGCGAAACAGGAAAAATTACTATATCTTTTGATGCCTCTAAAAAAAATGATTGGGATTATGTTTACGATAGAATTTATGTAAGTACAAACGGCGTTTTTAATTCAAAAAACAGAATGACAGTTAGTGCTGTTATTAAAGAAAAATTCACAGAGGAGCAAATTAAAAACCCTCCTGCAATTGAATTTTTAAATGGTAAAGAATATAATTTTGGTACTGTAACACAAGGCGAAAAGCTTGAATATGTGTTTAAGTTTAAAAATACAGGAACTACAGACTTAATTATTAGAAAAACTAAAGCCAGTTGTGGATGTACTGCTATTGCACCGCAGGACAGAGTTATAAAACCAGGGCAAGAAAGCAGTATAAAAGCTGTTTTTAACACTGCACATAAAAAAGGAAAGCAAACAAAAACAATTACAGTAACAACTAATATTCCAGGCAAAGTTAACGGGCAAGATTTATCACGTCATGTATTAATTTTTAAAGGAACTGTTAATGTAGAAGAAAAAGCTCAAAAATAGTTTTCTTACTTTATAGAAAAAGCTATCTGTTAATTTTAACAGGTAGCTTTTTTTATGTTGAAATATAAGTAAAAGAAAAATATTAGTATTGATTCTTATTTTGCATGGTTAAAAGTACAAAAATAAAATTTCTTAATTTTTAACTTTACACACTTTATTGGATACTCCTGCTTAAAAAATGACAGTCCCCCAACTTTTTAACCTGATTCGAGCTTTACTGCTTGTGAAATTTCTATATTTGTAATTTATTGCAGTTAGCATTGTTTTGTTAAATTCTTAGGCAGTTATTTTTTGTGTTGGTAAGATAAAGCATACATCCTTGATCTTATTAAATTACCATATAAAAAAAAGAGAATAACTAAAAGCTATTCTCTTTATAAAATCATTTGTAAGTTTTAAAAATTTGCTTTAAAACCTACAATTACTGCAACACAGCCAGTTTTGGGCTGACCCGATGTTTGCATAGGTATATCTATTGAGATTATAAGATTTTGATTCTTATCTGATTGAAATTCCCAAAATGCTGCATTCCCATTCTCTTTACTATCAAAAAGTACTTGCCTTTGAAAATTTGATATTTTAAAATTTACATTTGTTAAGCCATCGGCTCCTACAACAACGACTTTATATTCGCGTCCTCTAAAAAACGATTTATAAACATCCATATTATCACCCTGGCTTAAAGGTAAAGAGTTTAGGCGACCTTCTGGCACATAAATAGAAGTGTCAAGCTTAGCAAAACCTGTTGTTTTAGCAAAATCAAGACACTGTGCCTTCAGTGTTGAATGTGATAATAATGTTCCTATAACTAATAATGTAATTATTTTTATATATTTCATGTTTGTAGTTTTATCTGGTTTTTAACTTGTATATTTATCTCTTAAAGTTTTAACTAGATCGCAAAATTCCTTGAAATTTTGGTCAGTAACTCCACTGTTAAATTTTATATATGCTTCTCTAATTTGTTTTACATCACTTTTAAGAACACCTAATTCAGCATCTTCTGGTACATTTTCAAACATTAATGCCATTAATTGAACAACACTTTGTTGGTCGATAATACGCTGAGTCAATTCTGTGTTTTTTGTTGGAGAATCATTAGTAAGTCGTGTAGCAATATACTGAGCTTCAACCCAACCTCCAACTAAAATCATAGACATAATATCTTTTCTATTATTCTCAAGTAAATATGAATCTGTATTCATAAACACTTCATTTACAATTGTTATCATAGCACGTTTGTCTATTTTTGCATTGCTCAATAGCTCAAGATGCTTTTCTTCAATTGCATTTGTAATGCCTAATTTCTCAGCAAGTTTTTTAGATACTATCAAGTAATTTAAACTAAGTTGACTTTGCTCAAAATAACTTGCATAGCTTAAATCAGCAGTATAAATACCTAAATTTAGTGCAATACTTAAATTACTAATATATTTATCAGCATTTTCTGGTGAATTTAATATTTCTTCCTGAAACTTTAAATCGGGTGCATCTATCAATATCAAAGCAATATCTGAAGGTGCAGGCATCGAAAATAAAATTTCCTTTTGAATGTTTACAACTGTAACTGTATCGCCAGTCAACTCATCGTTATTTTCTTCACCACCA
>JAOZLS010000344.1 GCA_029934705.1 Bacteroidales bacterium
TTAGTAATGCTCGTCAATATTTTCCTAATCCTCAGTCATCTTTTTCAATTTCAGTTATGCCATTATCAAACTTAATGCCCGAAATTATTACTGGCGAAGCCGAAGGTATTTTCAGGAAAGTAAGAAGATTATCAACAACCGAAGAGTCAAATTTTTCTATTACAAAAAGTGATAACTTAGCCAACATGCTTCTTGAAAACATAAAGTATGTAACTTATGCTGCTTTTGTAATTGGGCTAATTACTTTAGTTGGAGCAGCTGTCGGACTAATGAATATAATGCTTGTATCGGTTTCGGAACGAACTCGAGAAATAGGAATAAGAAAAGCTCTTGGAGCCACAAAAAAAATTATAAGACAACAATTTTTATTTGAATCAATATTTATTGGTCAAATTGGTGGTGTTTTAGGTATTTTTTTCGGTATATTGGTCGGCAATATTGTTTCATTAATAATTGGAAGTGCATTTATAATTCCTTGGTTATGGATTATTACAGGGGTTGTAATTTGCCTAGTTGTAGGGCTGTTGTCAGGATTATTACCAGCAATCAAAGCATCAAAACTTGACCCTATAACTGCATTACGTTACGAATAAAAAACAAAAAGAATGAGAAAAATATTATTTATTATATTTATTGGAACATTAATAATACAAGAAAATACGGTTTATGCTAAACATTCATCAAAAATAACGAATGTTATACCTGAATACAACAAAGAAACAGACATAATACACACATTAGCAGACAGTATCGTAAACTTTGCAAAAGCACAACTTGGTGTAAAATATAAACTTGCTGGAACATCGCCTAAAACTGGTTTTGACTGTTCCGGTTTTCTTAATTATGTTTTTGATGAATTCAATTACAAATTACCAAAACATTTAAAAGATTTTGACAATATCGGAAAAAACATCAAAGTTAAGAATTGTGAAAAAGGAGATTTAATTTTATTTCACGGATACAAAAACAAAAAAGAAACAGGACATATTGGAATAATTATTTCAAATAACAATGGCAAAATAAAATTTATACACACTACCTCTACAAAAGGAATTATAATATCCGATTTTAGTTTACAATACTACCAAGACAAATTTAGGTATATTAGAAGAGTAACACAAGACGTTACAGCTCAAAACTCATCAAAAAATAATAAAACAACAAAAGTTGAAAATTATAAAGAAGTTCACTCTAATACTTTAGAAACACAAACAGATAGCATAATTCAACTTGCAGTAGCACAAGTAGGTATAAAATATAAATACGCAGGAGCTTCGCCCGAAACTGGCTTTGACTGCTCTGGTTTTGTAAATTATGTTTTTGGTAAATTTAACTATAAGCTACCACGGTCATCAAGGTATTTTGATGATGTAGGCAAAGATATTAAACTAAAAAACTGCAAAAAAGGAGATTTAATCCTTTTTCAAGGCTACGATGTAAAAAAGAAACAAACAGGACATGTTGGAATTATTATATCAAATGAAAATGGTAAAATAAAATTCATACATGCTGCAAGTTCAAAAAACAGAGGAATTGTAATATCAAATTTCGATGTACAATATTATAAAGATAGATTTAGATTTATCAAACGAATAATTAAAACGAATAATTAAAATGATTTATTTATATAAAATAAAAGACAACTTACTTACTGATATTAAAAAAATTAGTAAAAATTATTATTCAATAAATAATTTAACTGAAGCTTATGAAACTAACAAAAGTTTTATATTAATAGTAAACATTGATAAACTTGATGATGCCGAATATAAAACATTACAAAAAATAGCGAAGAAAAACAGTTACATAATAGCTTTAATAAAAACAAGTACAAGCTCAAAGGATAAATTACAAGCATACAATTCAGGCACAAAATCTTTTTTATATGAAAATGCAGATATAATAGAACTAAAATTAATTATAGACAATTTATCCCCTACACTAAAAGATAAAAAATCATATACACTCTTCCCTGGAGGCCTAATTAATAATTTACCAACACCTATATTTATAAAAAATAAAAAAGGTGTTTTTACAGATTGTAACGAAGCTTTTTGTACTTTTTTAGCTAAAAATAAAGACGAAATTATAGGACAAACAATAAACGAATTTGTTACAAACAAAAAAGCTCGTATTTATGAAGAAATAGATAAACTTGTAATTGAAAAAGGCGAAGAAAAACAACATATTACACGTATGTTAATGGCAGATGGTCAAATAAGCAATGCAATAGTAAACAAATCTCCTTTATATAATGCTAACGGTAGTATCCAAAGCCTTATTGGAATTATTACCGACATTTCAGAATTAAAAAGAAGAGAGAAGGAGTTAATAAAACTTAAACAAAAGGCACAAGAAGCAGACAGGTTGAAAACAGCTTTCTTGTCAAACATGTCTCATGAAATAAGAACTCCAATGAACGCAATTGTTGGATTTTCGCAACTTTTAGCCTTGCCAGACATTCCTAATAAAAAGAAGCACATATATATTGACCAAATAAACCATAATGCAAACCAACTTCTTAAACTTATTGAAGATATTATTGAAGTATCAAAAATTGAAGCAAAAAAAGTAAGCAAAAAATTAAATAAATGTTACGTTAACATGTTACTTGACGAACTTAAAATTTCATTTGAAACACATAAAGCTCGACTAGGTAAAACAGAAATTAAATTAATTGTAGAAAAAGCAAATTTAGATAAATATTATAATGTAATAACCGACCAATATCGCTTAAACCAAATACTAACAAACCTTTTAGGAAATGCTATAAAATTTACAGATAAAGGCTTCATTAAATTTGGATATAAATTTATTACCGAGGATAATTCTAATTTTTTAGAGTTTTTTGTTGAAGACACTGGATTTGGAATAAATAAAGATAAAATTAAATATGTATTTGACCGGTTTTCTAAAGTTCCAGCCGACAAAACAAAACTTTACGGTGGAACAGGACTTGGACTTTCTATTTCAAAAAGCCTTACAGAACTATTAGGCGGTCATATTTCACTCGAATCTAAAGAAAACTATGGAACAACATTCAAATTTACAATTCCTAAAGTAGAAGATAAAATTAAAAATGCTAGCGATGAGCTTAAAATTATAACACAAGAAAAAATCAGATCCAAAAATTTTAATTGGAAAGATAAAACAGTTCTTGTAGCAGAAGATGAAGAAATGAATTATCTATTTATACAAGAAGTGCTTAGAGACTCAAATGTAAATATAATATGGAGTCATAATGGAAAAGAAGCTACCCAAAAATTTAAAGAAAACAAAAACATAGACCTTGTTTTAATGGATATAAAAATGCCATATATGGATGGCTACGAAGCAACAAAAATAATAAAACAAATAAACCCAAACACACCAATTATTGCACTAACAGCTTATGCCATGGAAAAAGAACGTAATAAAGGTTATGAAGCTGGCTGTAATGAATATATTCAAAAACCAATTAAACAAGAAATACTATTACAATTATTAGATAAATATTTTTCACTAAAATAATAAATTATGTTAGACAAATTAATGTCGCAAATGCAAAGTCAAACAGAAGAAGTCAAAAAAAAACTGAATTCTATAATAATCGAAAAAGAAGCAGAAAATGGACTTATAAAAGTAAAAGCAAATGCAAATAAGAAAATTTTAAGTGTTGAAATAAGCGACGAAATTGCAAACGATAAAGAAACAATTGAAGACCTTATTATTGTAGCAATTAATAAAGCAATTGAAGAAGCTGAAATAATTAGCGAAAAAGAAATGGGAAGTATTGCTCAAGGACTAATGCCTAATTTAGGCGGACTTTTTAAATAAAATAAATAATTAAATTATGACAACAAAAATCACATCACGAATTTTAATGCTAGTTTTTCTTTTTTCAGTAAGTTATAATACTTATGCTCAAAAAGAAAAAGATAAAAAAGCACCAGAAGGCTATGTAATTACCGAAGATTTCAGACTACCTGTTACTTCGATGAAAAACCAGTATAGATCTGGAACTTGCTGGAGTTTTTCAGCTCTTGCTTTTTTAGAAGCCGAAATTTTAAGAGTAAAAAAAGAAAAAGTTAACCTCTCGGAAATGTTTATTGTAAAACACTGCTATAATGACAAAGCCGATAGGTATGTCAGAATGCACGGTAACTTAAATTTTGGAGGCGGAGGAGCTTTTCAAGACGCTCTTCATGTATTTAA
Source organism: Bacteroidales bacterium (assembly GCA_029934705.1). Lineage (GTDB taxonomy): Bacteria > Bacteroidota > Bacteroidia > Bacteroidales > JAADGE01 > DZBS01. The sequence goes on from JAOZLS010000344.1 coordinate 4,195, forward strand.
GAACTATGGTTTAGTACCAGAACAAGCTTATACTGGTTTAAATTATGGTTCCGAAAACCATGTACATGGAGAAATGGACAATATTTTAAAAGCTTATGTTGATGCAGTAATTAAAAATAAGAACAAAAAACTTACTCCGACATGGAAAACTGCATATAATGCAATTTTAGAAACATATTTAGGTTCAAATCCCGAAAAATTTAACTATAACGGTGTTGAATATACGCCTAAAACTTTTGCAAGTAGCCTAGAAATAAAAGTTGACGATTATATTTTAATATCATCATTTACACATCATCCTTTTTATTCAAAATTTATACTTGAAGTACCAGACAATTGGCTTTGGGGAGAGGTTTACAACCTAAAAATTGATGAAATGCACCAAGTAATTGAAAACGCATTAGATAATGGTTATACT
>JAOZLS010000064.1 GCA_029934705.1 Bacteroidales bacterium
GTTTTGTCTTAATGCTTTTTAATATTGGCGTAAAGGCACAAGAATTGACCAATTACAACTTGTATATGCAAAATGAATACTTATACAATCCTGCATACACAATTGATGACCCAATGCTTAGTGCTTTCTTAAATTCACATATTCAGTGGGCAGGCTTTGGCGAAGGACCAAGAGTAAATACCTTTGGAATTCACGGACCTATTCTTCAAAATTCAGGCTTAGGTTTAACAGTAATGAATAACACAAGTGGACTAATAAATAGTTTTGAAGTATCTGTAGATTATGCTTTTCGTGCAAAATTTGCCGATAATCATTACCTACAATTAGGTGCTGGTGCTGGTGTTACTAGCGATAAGTTAGGAAACCCTAATGAATTTACCGATTGGACAGATCAAATTCTTACTAGCGACGAGTTTAGTGGTTCTAGTTTTTTAGCTAGTGCTGGTCTTGCTTACTTTTGGAATGGTCTTGAGGCACAAATTGTTTTACCTCAGTTGTACCGCAGAAGTGAAGTTAATTTATATACTATTGGTGTGCTTGCTTATAATTATGAAGTAAACCCAACATGGACAGTTAAACCATCGGTAATGAGCCGTGGAGTAAAAACAAGTCCTGCACAATTCGATTTTAGTGTAATGGGAACATGGAATAAAATGGTTTGGGCACAAGCTGGTTACCGTACTAACAAAAGTATGATTTTTGCCCTTGGTTTTAATTTAAGAGAATTCCAATTAGGTTATGCTCATCAAATGAATGGTGGTGACCTTGCTGTTGTTTCAAATGGAACACATGAAATTCAATTAATTTTTAACTTTGGTAAATCATTATACGACGATAAACCTGACAAAGCAGTTATTAATGGTTTTGTAAAAAGTTATACAGACAAAACACCAATTATTGCAACTATAGTAGTTTCTCAAGATGGAAAAGAAGTTTTAACAACAAAATCTAATGACTTAGGTTCATATAAAGCTAAACTTAAGCCTGGTAAATCATATCAAGTTGATGTTACTGCTGATGGATACAAATCTAATAAAGAGATTTTTACTTTTGAGAAAGATGAATATGAAAAAGCTATAACAATTTTATTAGTTTCAGAAAAAACAGTAATTAAAGGAACTGTTCTTGATGCAAACAAAAAGCCAGTAGCTGCTCAAATTAAAGTTTATGATGGCGATAAAGAAGTACGTTCGGTATTTTCTGACCCTACAACAGGTGAATATAACCTTGAGGTTGAACCTGGAAAAACATATACATTTAAAGTAGTTGCTGATAATTTTGAAGAAAACGTTGAGAAAATAGAGGTTAAAGATACAGATGAAACAGTTAATTTTAACATCCCTCTTGTACCTATTATTCCTACTGTTGAAGTTCGTGGTGCTATAGTTGATAAAGATACTAAAGAAGCTATTTCAACTCAAATTAATATTTATAAAGATGGTAAATTATTGAAAACAGTTAACTCTAATGGTTCTTATAAACTTGAATTAGAAGAAGGTAGTAAGTATAAAGTTGAGTATAAATCGAAAGATTATTTAACTCAAACAGTAAATTACGACTTAACAAAGGCTGGGCAAGATAATAAAGTTCAAAATATTGCTCTTGCAAAAATTGAGAAAGGTTTTACGTTTGATCTTGGTACAATTGAATTTGTAACTGGTACTTCTAACCTTACCGATGCTTCGTATGTTACTTTAAATAATGTAGTTAAAGTAATGAATGAGTATCCTGCAATTAACATTGAAGTAGGAGGACATACCGACTCTTCAGGTGGTGCAACAACAAATAAGAATCTTTCACAAAAAAGAGCTCAAATTTGTGCTGATTATATTCTTTCAAAGAATATTGATGCAAGCAGAATTTCTGTTAAAGGATATGGAGAATCTATTCCATTAGTTCCAAATACAACTACTGAAAATAAAGCAAAAAACAGAAGAGTTGAATTTGTAATTGCAGAATAAAATTATTATAAATAGATGAAAAAATTAAAGACTTAGTTTCTTCATGATTAATTAGTATTGAGAAGCCAAGCAGAAATGTTTGGCTTTTCTTTTAAATTGAAAGTGTTTTTATATAAAATATAATGTTATTTTTTTACCAAAAAGATGTTTATTTATGAGTATTTATGGTGACAAAGTTAATAATTACCATGTTACAAATGTATAATTGAAGTAATGTATTACTAAAAACACGATAAATGGTTTAGCAGTAATAGCTTAATGTTTGGCTTTAAATGGGAGAGTTTTTTTCGTCAAAGAATACAGTTGTTTGGTCAACAGATTACAATACATGAAAAATGAATTCGTTATTTTTACAAAAGGAAACATGCCCCTAATATAGCTTCCGTCCCCTTGAAGCAGGTTGCCAGTATTTTTTATAATTTAATTTCATCCCCCTGAAATGTTACCCCAAATAACAAATTATATTTAACTGGCAGCCACTCTTTATTTCTAAACACAAAAAAAAGCAAGCTATACAGCTTGCTTTTCCTTTTTATACTAATCTTTTATTAAACTAATTCCTTTGCAGCATTTAATGCCGCTTCGTAATTAGGTTCATCTGTTGCTTCAGCAACATATTCAATGTATTTAATAACACCTTCTTTGTCAATAACCACTGTTCCACGAGCAAGTAATCTTAGTTCTTCAATTAAAAAACCATATTTTGTACTAAAATCTAAATTTTTATGATCCGAGAATGTTTCTACTTTGTCAATTCCTTCTGCTCCGCAAAAACGACCTAATGCAAAAGGTAAATCATTTGAAATACCTAAAATTACAATATCCTCAGTTAAATTTCCTGCTTCCTTGTTAAAAGTTCTGTTTTGTGTAGCACAAACTGGTGTATCTATTGATGGAAAAATTGATAGTACAACTACTTTTCCTTTATAGTCCGATAATTTAACAGGATTTAATGCATTGCCAAGAACTGTAAAGTCTGGTGCAACATCGTTAACTTTTGCTTCGTTTCCTACTAATGTAATGTAGTTTCCTTTGAATGTTACTTTTTTGTTATTTTTATTCATCTTATTTGTTTTTAATTGTTTTAATTTGATGCAAAAGTAATATAATAAATTAACAATACAAGACCTTTTTATCTTTTATTGTATATTCGTATAATTATAACTTTTATAATCATTTAGCCGAAGGTAAATTCAACTATTCAGCAATTTAATTAATAGGCTTACCCATTTAGCTCTCAAAGTCCTGATTGAATGATTTCGTATTTTTAAAAAAAAGGACTATTAGTAACGAATATTCAATAAGCAATAATAAAGTAAATTACAACAGTATTTAAAATAATAGTTTCTCAATCATGGTGCGTGATTACTAGATTATTACATTCTTAAAGTAAGTTTTTAACATTAAAAATATCGGCATGCTTCATAGAAACCTTACACTTCTAAAATTACTTACTTTTCACTTTGTGATAAAATTAAGTGTAACTTTGTGGTTATAAAAAAAATAGAAATTAACCACAAAGTTTCACAAAGTAACACTAAGAAAAGTGTAAACTATTTTTATAGATATGAAACAGATCAAAATATCGTTTAATGTTTAGTTTTTTTTAAAAAGTTTAAATGCGATTTAAATGGGTAAGCCTATTAACTAAATCATATCAATATCAATTAGTTTTTTCTTTATTTGCGGATAAATAAATTTATTGATTGTATAAACGTTACTCTGCTCTTCAACAATAATTCCTGTTCTTTTAAGATATTTAATTTGGCTTAGAATTTTTTTCTCACTTTCAAGGCATACTCTAGCTAATTTTGGTATATCCATTCTTTTGTGTAATAAAAATTGAAGTAGAATAATATAAATTTCTTTTTCAAGATTTTCTATTCCCGAAGAATCAATTATTTGAGGACTTTTAATTGTAATTCCATTTTGTTCGGATTTACTAATATTGGAAATCCAGTAAAATAGTGAAACACCAATGTTGCCGTCGGAATAGTTAAAGTATTTTGCAAATAATTTAGCATAGTCCGATAGCTTTATTTTTTCACCAGTTTTGTTTTTGTAGCTAATTTTTAAGCCAGAAGAGTTGTGCCTAAATAAAATTATATCTTTAATTTCTTCGGCATTAAAGGGCTTACAATCAATTATGTTAATAAAATATCGGTCTATATTATTAATTAATTTTATTGTGTTATAGCTGTAAGTATTTATGTTTACTATAAATAGGTTTTTATCGGAATATTCGTCAATAATTTCAAATATTTTAGTTAAAACAGTATCTCCATTTTCCGATTTTTCCCACCAAAGCTCTAAATCTTCAATTATTATTACGCTACCTTGCTTTAAATTATCAAAAATTCGCTTGTATGAGCCTTTTATTCCAGTGGCATCTGTAAACGCTTTCTTTAAATAATTTTCGTCGGTAGAACCTGTTACTGGCGGTTTTATTATATGTTTTTCATGCTTGGGTAAAAATTTATGTACCGCATATTGCGATAAAAATGTTTTGCCCGAAAAGCGTTCGCCTTTTATTAGTATTGCACCAGAGTAGTCATTATAGTAGCGCTTTATTGTTTTGTCTATTTGTAATAATTCAGTATTTCGCCATTTCCAAAAATCGTTATTATAATTATATGTTCTTAGGAATAATTGCTGATAAAAAAATGGTAGAGTTTTTAAGATTTCTTGTTTTGGCGAAACTTTATCAATAAGATTAAATATGCTATTTATACTTGTTGTTTGGGTTTTGTTCTTGTCCTCAATACTCTTTTTTAATAGTATTGCTTGACTATGTCTAAACCATAATTTATTTATTTGATTAGTACTAAATTGTTGTGCAACTCTGTATTTTTGTATTAGTAGCGAAACTGATTTTGATTTTTTGTATTTCCCAACATATCGTGAAAATGTGTTTGAGTCGTTAATTAATGAGTGTATATTCAACTTGCCAGAAAGTAATTGAATATGTTCATTGATTTTTGAAGTATGAAGTTTTTTCTCTTCTTCAAGCTCTGTTTTTATTTCGTCAAGTTCAATAATTCGTTTTTCAATAAATTTTATAACATCATTTTCTTCGTTTTCTTTAGATTCTACTAATTTCCCATCTGCATCAAAGTAAGTAAATGCTATAAGTCGTATAATGTTTTTTGCTTTATTTTCAATTTCAATAAGTTTTTCTGGCAATATTTCAATTTCATTTAACACGGGTGTGTGAAATTCAATATGGAAAAAATATTCTACAATTCCGGCAGCCATAAGCTCTACTTTTTCAATCTCTTTAAATTGTAGTTCGGTAAAATTATTGAATGTTTCGCTTGAAAGAATTTCTGTTTTTTCAGGAAAAATCTTAAAACTTGCTTGTGTTTTTTCTACTTCACTTTCTAGCATTTCTCTATATGTAACAAGTATTTCATCCTTATTAGTGTTTCGTTGAATATTTGAAGGGCTAAAAATTGTTTTTTCGTCTTTTTTGTAGTTACTTATAAAATCTTCAAGATAATTTTTAACTGTTTCAATAAGTTTTAATGAATTTGTTTTAATTATATTATTACTACTATTTGTGTACGATTTTATTAAAATTCGCAGTCTGTTTTCAAATTCCTGTAAATTAATTTCAAATTTTACTGTGTTTAAAAATAATTTTTGATTTTCGTGCCAAATCTCTGGTATCTCATTTATTTCTTCTAAGAAATCTTTTATTTTTGTTTTTTTGTTTTTTGTTCTAGTAATAAGGTCGTTAACATTTATTTGTTTTAGGTTTGTACTTATTTCAGATATTAATGTATTGGTGTTATTTTGTAAATTATTAAAAAGTAGCATCCCCGATTTTTGTTCAGTTTCACTAATTTGCTCTATGTTTTTTGTAAAGTATTCTTTTAATTCCTTAATTTCTTCTTTATAATTATTACTGCTATTTGGTTTTATTGTTAGTCCTAATAGTTTTATTCTTAGCTCATTAGTTAATTTTTGCAATTCTAATAAATGTTGAACTTCAAATATACATAATTTAGAAACTGTGTCAATATAATTTTTATACAGTCGGGTAGGGAGGTAGGAGCTAATAAGCTTTTTGTATTTTACCTTATATTTTATTGTTTTACCTCCAAATTTTAATTTAATGAGATTGTTCTTTTTAAATCGCCGTTCTTTTTTAGAGTCTTTAGTATTTACAGTTAATTCCTGTGTGCTATACGAGAATATTTGGTATTCAGGAATTGTTTTATTTATGTTGTTAACTTCATTAAGATAATATTTTGTGCCTTTTTCAAAAATGTTTTTCTGGTTAATACTTATTTCAGTTTCATATTTATTTATAATAGTTTTTAGTTTGTTTGTAATGTCGTCAAGCGTTGTAAAAAGCTTAATTGTTTGAGTGTTTATATCTTTATTTTTTAAAAGAAGAGGTAGGTTTTCTATTTTTATGTTTATTTCATCTCTTAAATTTTTATTTAGCAAAATTGAATTTGATAAAAACTCATTAAAATAGTTATTAAATAGTTCTTTATTAATTTGTTGAATATTGCCGTGTAAGTTTTTAATATTTTCGGCAGCTGCTGCATTTTGGGGCAAATCTATATTGTTATTTTCTGTAACTTCCGATATAATAAAGTTGATATTGTCAGCATTTTTATTGTCTATAGTAATTTTTGTTATTCCAAAATTAAGTTCTTTAAATTGCGACGACGCTTTTAGTAAAACAACAGTTCCTATGTCTGTCATTAGTTTGTTTGTTTCATCAGCAAATTCTTTTTCTTTTCCTTCAAGTATTTCAGGAATTCCCATTACAATTAAATCTGATTTTAATGAATGTGTTCTTACAATATCATAAAATGATTTTTGTTCTATTTGATTATTTATTATTTTTATTTCGGCATTAAGTCTCAGGTTTTCAATTATTTGCTGGGCTTTACTTTTTATTTTTGATGCTTGATTGTTTTCGGGGTTCACAATCATTAACCTTACATTTGCTTCGCTCCATTTTTCCGAGGATGTTATAAATTTCATTAAAGTAAGGGCTAAGTTACCGTGATGTCCACTTCCTCGCCACCATATATCAATTTGTTTGTATTCTCCGTAGCCATATCTTTGGTCGTAGTCAATTAAAACCATGTTCATATCTAGTTCGCAAACACGTTTAATCATTGTTGCAAAACGTTTCGGATTTTTACTTTCTCTTGCCCAGCCCATTAAAACTGTATTTGGCTCAATGCCCGAAAAACCATAAGTGCTAACAATTGTTTCTACACCATTGTATATATTACTACAAGATTTACGGCGAGTAAAAACACCCTTGTTTGCTCCGTTTTCTGGAGTAATAGATTGATCGAGTTTTGAAAACAAGTATTTATTATCTATAGATTCTTGTAAATCAAAATTTGATAGCAGTCCGAATTTACCGACTAAATTTTTTCCAAATTCAATAAGATGAGGTCTTTTATTTGTGCCACCACTAAATAATAGTATGTTTGGTTGCCAATTTCTTACTTCAATATTTTTATTATCCATTTTATGAAGAGCAAATCGTATAATAGTTAGCCAAACGCTTTGCCAAACATCGCCAGACTCCGACATAAGCTCTTTTCTACTTAATAATACATATATAGCAAGCATTATTATTAGCGATGCAAACATTGAAAGCATATCAAGCTGAAACATTACTCCAAAACTTGCCAAAAAGCCAATAAGACCAAAGTATTTGTTAATTTTAAAAGTTGGTCTAAAATCTGTACTAGCCCAATTTTCAAGAAAAAAAGCAAGATTAATAAAACCATAAGAAGCCAAATAAAACATAGATACAACACTGGCTATAACGTTTAATTCGCCTATTAAAATCCCAATTTCAGCAAGAATAAAAACAAGAATTAAAGCGTTTCGTGGTTCGTTAGATGCACCATGTCCTTTAGCAAATATTTTAGGTCCAATACCATCTTTAGTCATTGCCTGTAAAATACGAGGACCTCCAAGTATTCCTCCTAAAGCCGATGATAATGTAGCTCCCCAAATACCCGCAATAACTAAAGGAGATGAAAAAGCAATTGTTAATAAAAAATTAGGATCATTCATTAACATATCTCTATTAACAAAATATGCAAAACCAATAGCAAGCAATATATATACAACAAAACCTGTTGCTATTGCACCTAACGTACCAAAAGGAATGTTTCTTTTTGGATTAATTAAATCACCGGACATAGCAACTCCAGCTGTAAAACCAGTTACAGCAGGAAAAAATATTCCAAAAATTACAGCTAAAGGAATTTCTTCGGTTGATTGTGTTAGTATAATTTCAGTAGGAGCAAAATCGTTATTAATAAAAAAACCTAATATAATTGAAACTATTGACAATGCAATTGCAGTTAGAATAAAGTATTGAGATTTAATGGCTAACGAAGAGCTAATAAATGCAATAGCGGCTATTAACATTAAAAATATTGTTCCTATAATTCTAAATCCGTTTATATTTTGTTCAAGATGTAAAAAGTTTCTAATACCTTCAATAGCCAAAAAACTTTCGGCAAAACCAATTAAATATAACGAAATACTTAGAGCAGTACCAATAAACAGAGCAATTCCAATAGAGCCACCCATAGGAAAACCTAAACTTCGAGACAGCATATAATATAAGCCACCAGTTTTAATTTTTTTGTCGGTTGCTATAGATGAAATTCCTAATCCAGTAGTTATTGAAATAAGATGAGCTATAAATATTATTAAAATAGTATTAATTAAGCCAGCCTGACCAACAACCCAACCTAAACGCATATACATTATAACACCTAATATTGTTAAAACAGAAGGAGTGAAAACGCCTGCAAAAGTTCCAAATTTTTTAGCTTTCGACATTTATTATATGTTTTTAAAATTTAATATTCTATTTTTTTATAAAATTAGTAATTATTATTAAAAGAGTTAATTTTTTTTGTATTTATTGGGAATGATGTAAAAATATTATTATTATTGTACTGTAAAATGTACTTGAAGTAAAAGGTGGTTAGAAAACAATGACTGTTTAATATTATTTATTTAGAAATTATTTATTTGATTTCGAAATTTGATATTTTTGTTTGTTTGCCATTTGTTTGTAATGGGCTGAATATCAATATATTGCGTTTGTTTGTTTTTGATAAATAGATCAACAATTTAAACAAATAATCAAAAATTACAGACTGTAGTTTGCTTATAATCAGGGGTATAATGTGTATATGAAGTTTTATGGATGCTAGTAAATATAATTATAACTATAAATGTAAATATTAAATTTTTGCATACTTTTTGTAACGTATATTAAAAAAAAACTGAAAAAGATTTCAGAACAAGGAAGATTTTGATTAAATTTGTTCGGTTTAACATTTTTTTTACTAAAATTTTGACAAAAGTCGAGAGAATGGATGGAAAGCAAGAAATATATGATTCAATGAAAGGGCATAATGTTCACATTTCTTATACAGGAGTATTTGATGGGCAAATATTGTCGGTTATTGCAAAAAATATAGAATATTCTTTGTCGCAAGACCCAATAGTTAATAAAAAGATGTTTAAAGTCTTTTTGGAGCTTGCACAGAATATTTCATATTACTCAGATGAAAAATTAGCAGTAAATAAGCACGAAGAATCAGGCGTTGGAACAATTACAATTCAAGAATTTAAAAATCATTTTGTATTTGCCACAGGAAATATTATTTCAAAAGTGGATACAGAAAAGATTGAACGGAAATGTAAAAAGATAAACTCTTTAACTAGAGAAGATTTACGAAAATTTAAGCGAGAACAACGAAAGTTACCTGCAGGAGCAAAGGGAGGAGGTAATATAGGATTAATACAAGTTGCATTAACATCTGAGAACCCTATAGACTATAAATTGATACCTTTAGAAGATGGCAAGCATTTTTATATAATTGCTACAAAAGTTGATAAATTTTAAATATATATATGCCAAGTAAAGAACATAAAAAAGCTATAGATCAAGGGAAAGACCTTTTTAAGGAAAAAATGAAAATTTCTTATAAAGGGCCTGTAGATGAAAGAATCCTTACAGTTTTTGGCGACTATATTAGTTCTATAGACGAATCTTATCGTAATCAAGGTAAAAAGCTTTTTAAGATATTCTTTGAATTGGCAGAAAATTTATCATCATACTCATCTGAAAAAGTTTGGTTAGACAGTAAAAATAAATCAGTAGGAGTTGGTGCTTTAATATTAAAAGAAAACGATTCTGATTTTATGTTAATTGCAGGAAATCCTGTTTTTGATGAAAATATAATACCAGTAATAGAAAAATGCGAATATATAAATTCGTTAGATAGAGAAAGTTTGAGAAAGTATAAACGAGAAGAAAGACGGCGAACACCGAGTGCTAGAGGAAATGCACATATAGGATTAATACAAATAGCATTAACATCCGCAAATCCTCTTGATATTGAAATAACTCAAGTTGCTGAAAACATCTCGTACCTTTCAATAGCCGTAAAAATAGATAAATAAATAATTATTAAACATAATACTTCATGGAAGATATAGTAATAAAAGGTTCCCACAAGGATTATTTCATTCCCTCAGTAAATTTTAATTCGCAAACAGGCATTTGCGAATTAGGAGGAGAGTCTTTTTTGGAAGACACAGTAGAGTTTTATAACCCTATTATTAGTTGGCTTACTGAATTTACCGAAAACGTTAAAAAGCCATTAGCCTTTATTATAAAGCTCACATACTTTAATACAAGTACATCAAGATGTATTTTGGATATTTTAAATGTATTAAAAGATTATGAAGAAGCTGGAGGCGAGGTTGTAATAAACTGGCACTACGATGAAAACGATATTGATATGGAAGAAGATATCGAAGACTATATGATAGATACTGGTTTAGATATTAATCTTATTGCATTCTCTAACGGAACAGAATAGTTATGTCCAAAAAAAAAGTTTCATATAAAGAGGCTACAACCGAGATTTCTGAAATAATTCAAGAAATAGAAAACAATGATGTTGATATTGATTTATTATCTGAGAAAGTTAAAAGAGTATCATATCTTTTAAAATTTTGTAAAACAAAACTCTATGATACAGAACAATACTTAGAAAAATTATTTGATGAAGGTAACGAAAATTAACAAACAGCACGCATTTTAAAAATTAAGCATAGAACTTTATATTTACGGTATAATAATTGCGAGTAAAATAAAAAGTTCTTTTTAAATTTAAGAGCATTAACTAAATCAAATGGCAAAAAAGTATTTTTTATTAATCTTTATTTTCGTATTACCTTTACTTGTGTTTTCGCAAACCCTTGAAAACATTAAAGCTAAAGGCGAAATAAATATTGCTTTTACCAAAAGTAGTAAGAATACTGTAAATTATACTATAGCAAAAGAATTTGCCAAATTCTTAAATGTTAAATTTAACGAAGTTACAATAGAGTGGGGCGATGTTTTCGCAAAAGATGGCGAAATCCCTACCGATTATAGCACAAACCCACAAATTAGTTATGTGCCAGACGCATTAAAGAAAGCCGACATAATATGTGGAACAATTTATTTATTAGATTGGCGAAAGAAATTTTTCGATTATAGCGGTATAGTACAAGTAAGCGATCTGCTTATTGTAAGAAAAAATCTAAATAAATCAGTAAAAAGTTTTGAAGACCTAAAAAACTTAAATATTGCATTTCTAGCTAACTCATCCTACGAAACAAGTCTGAAAAAAATATCTGATGACATAGGTGGAGGAATAAAATTTACCAAAACAAAATCAGAAGAAGAAGCTCTTGAAATGCTTAGTAGTGGCGAAGTTGATGGACTAATAACAGTTTCATACTTAGCTTTAAGTTATCTACGAAATAGCCCAATGAAGTTTAAATTAGCTTTCCCTCTTAATAAACCAAAAGATGTAGGATGGGCAGTAAGAACCGATAATATTGAACTTAAAAATGAAATAAAAAATTTCTTTGAAACAATAAAAGGAAACGGAAGACTTGACGAATTATTTAGAACAAAATATAAAATAGACTATTCAACTTATGTTGAAATAATAAATTCTTATGCACAATCGCAAAAAGGAGTTGAAACTCGAGATTTTGATGCAATACTTGAATCAGGAACAATAAAAATTGCTTTAAGAGATAGAGAAATGGTTTATCATCCCTCAGGTAAAAAGCAATTTAATACATATTTAGCCGAAAAATTTGCTAATTATTTAGGGCTTCAGGCAGAGTTTGTTTATACCGAAAAATTTTCTAATTATTTTGAAAATTCAAAAGGTGAAATAGACAAGGATAGCTCTTACATTCCCGATTGGTTCAATGATTTTGATGTAGCCTGCGACCTAATAGCACCTTTAGATTGGCGATTAAAGAAAGTCGATGTATTGCCATTTATGCCAAATGCAATGGTTGTTATAGGTAGAAAAGATACACGAATTAATTCAATAAATGACTTAACAAATCTAAAAGGAGTTACCTCTAAAGGTTCATCCTACGAAACAGCACTTACCGATAATGAAATAAATAATTTTTATTATAGCTCAGGAAATTATTTCTTTTCTGATTTATTGTCAAAAAAAGCAGATTATACAATTTCAAATATTAAAGTATTCGATTTAGCCGACTATCCAGAGCTTGAAGCAAAATTTATTTTAGGTGAAATAAGTAAAATGGGCTGGGCTATTAAAAAAAATCAGCCACAATTAAGACAAAAAATATTAGAGTTTTTTGAATACGCAAAAGATAAAGGAATATTTGACGAATATTTCAAAATTCAAACAGGAATGACCTTACAGTCGGCCGACAATTACTTAACTGTTTTACACGAATCATATAAAGAAGGATATTTCCCTTTTGTATTTTATGGAACAGATAAAGGACTGCCACAAGAAGACGTTCTTTCTACATTTCAAGATACTCAAGGTTACCTTTGGTTTGGAACATACTCTGGAGTTGTAAAATACAACGGACGAAGAATGAAACTTTATGACATAAGTAAAGGTCTTATTAATAATGTTGTAAATGATATTGCTGAAGATAAAAACGGAAAAATTTATTTTGCAACTCTTGGAGGATTATCAGTTTTTGATAAAACAAGTGGAGAAATAACAAACTATTTTAAAGGAATTTCTATTGATGGAATTTATATTTATAAAAATCTAATTTATTTTTTTAACGAAAATGGAATTTATCAACTTAAAAATGGTAAACAAGAAATTTATTTAAACGAAACAATAAAAAATCTACCCAAAAATATTAATTCTCTATCATTAAATCCAAGGACAAACCATTTGATAATAGCCTCGAATTCGGGAGTGTATGTTTTGAATGAAACCTTAGATGTTAAACAAATTAATTCAGACTATTGTCATTATGCATTCTACGATATTGATGGAGGGCTCTGGACATCAACACATTCTGGCTTATTTTATGCAACTAAAATCCAAGCAAGAAAAGGACAAGTAGGAAAAAATGTAAGCAAACTTATTAATATTGAAAATACAGTAATACGAAAAATTTCTCAAACTAAAGATGGTTCACTATGGTTAGTTTCAGATTTTAAAGTATATCAATTACTAACATTAAAACAAAAACCTATTATTTACGACGAGAAAATAGGTTTGAAAAACTATAGAATATTATCTTTTCTTATAGATAATGAAGGAAACCAGTGGTTTGGATTCTCTGGAGGAATGCAAAAACTGACAAATAAAAGTTTAAGAACATTATTTCCTGAAAACCTTGATTCGTACATAAATTCAGTATTTGAAGATAAATTAGGCAGAGTTTGGTTTGGAATGAGTAATAAAGTATCTTATTTTAAAGAAGAACTTGTTAATTTTTCAGAAAAAATTAAGACTAACGATAAATCTTTTGTAATTACTGAAACACCCGAAAATAATATACTAATTGCTAATTCGGAAGGTATTTATGTATATGATTTGAACACACTAAAATTATTGAATAGTAAAATGTTTGATTCTAAACTATTTTACCTCAAAGATATTTTTATTTCATCTAAAGGAGAAGTGTTTTTACTTACAGGTAGCTCAGGTATAGTTTATTATATGAAGAGTTTTGATAGTCAAGTGGTAACAATCGAAAATAATTATACATCTCTAATATCTCAAATAATAGAATTTGATGGTAAAATAATAGGAACAAATAACTCTGGCTTAGTTGTTTTTGAAGACACAAAATTTACGAAACTTATTAACACTAAAATGCAGACATGGTCTGTAGCCACAGATGTATTAATAAACCCAGAAACTAAAGA
>JAOZLS010000345.1 GCA_029934705.1 Bacteroidales bacterium
ATTTATTATTGGATTGATATTATTAATTTCGGGATTTGAGATTGAAGCACAAACAGTACAAAGTGTTTTTAATACAAGATACGCAGAACTTGCTACTGTATTAAAAACTGACGGAAGTGTTACAGTTAATGATGAAAATGTAAATTTATATCGAAACCAATACCAAAAACTAAAAGAAGGATATAAAGAAATTGAAATGTTTGAGTTTAAAGGAGCTACTCCAGAAAATTTAAAACTATTTGATTATAAAGAGTTAAAGCAATTAGAGAGGGATGGAAAACTTGATAGTTTAAAGTCTTATGTTAAAGAATCGCAAAAAGGTGTAAAGTGTTTGTTAAAAGACAAATCAAGATACGGTGCTGATAGTGTTGAATGTAGAGAACAATATTCGAATTTAACAAGTTTAATTAAAGCAAAAGATTACGATCATGCTTATACTGCATGGAAAACCCTATTCATATATTATCCAAAGTCTTTTAAAGGTCTTTATAATAAAGGCGACTATTTAATGAGATTAAAAATTAATCAAGCGGAAAAAGCTGCAATTAAAGCAAATAATGAACAAAGACCAGAGGATTTTAAAATATTAATAGCTGAAAGAGAAGCATGGATTGATACTTTACTTTTAGTTTATGATCAACGAATAACATACTTTGGAAATGATAAATTGTATGGTGAAAGTTACTTAACAGGAAAAAAAGGAATTTATATTTATAAATATAGAAGACAAGACTTGTTTAAAAAACTTAGAGAAAACCAATTAGACTCAGCCTATCAATACTTAAAATATTCTATTGAAAAAGGTAAGTTAAAAACAAATGCAGACATAGCTAAACATTATTATTTAGCATCTCACGAAATGTATCTTGCAAAAAAACTAGATGCAGCACAAGTTGTTGGAGATTATAATCTTGCAATTGGTGTATTAGAAGGAAATATAGCTAAATATGAAGCTTTAATTACAAAATACCCTGAAAGCAAAAAAACTAAGTCGAGACAAAAAGCTGTAGATGCTTACAAAAAAGTAGCATCAAATTTAACTGATAAGTTTTCTAAAGGAGATTATTCAACTTGTGAAAATTTAGTTCCAGCTTTTGAGAAAGGTTATGAAGCTAAAAAAGCCGATAAAGACTGGTTAATTAAAGTTACTAACATGCTTGGACAAAGAGGATGTATTGATAGTAAATTGTATGAAAATGCAACAGTAGAATTATATGGAATTGATCCTTCGCCAACATCTGCTTATAAATTAGGTCAGTTATATTTGAAGAAAAAAGATTATGTAAATGCTGCAAAATATTACGAAGAAGCATATACAAACGAACCAGATACTACACTAAAAGCGCAATATTATTTTGAGGCTGCAATTATTGCTGAAGCAAGAGGTCAAGATTCCAAAGCTCGTTCATTAGCCCTTACATCTAACAAGCTTAAAACTAATGGTAAAGCATATATTTTAATTGCTCGTTTATATGCAGGAACATCTAATTGTGGTGCCGATGCTTTTGAAAAAAGATGGGTATATTGGTTAGCTGTTGATAAATTAAATTATGCAAAATCAATTGATGCATCAGTAGCTGCTGACGCAAACAAACAAATATCAAAGTACCGAAGTTATTATCCACCAAAATCAGAAGGATTTATGAGATCTATACATGAAGGAAACTCTGTTACTGTTGGATGTTGGATTCAAGAATCAACAACCGCTAAGTATATAAAATAAATACTTTCGCAATATTAAAACAAAAAGCACGATAAATATTTATCGTGCTTTTTGTTATATTAATGGTTTGTTAAACATTGGTAAGATTTTTATTTTCAATCATTTGAAAAAATGTACCGAACTATTGTTATGTAATATAAAATACATTAATTATGCTACTATCAGGATCTGATATAAACTTATTATTAAAATTAGTTACAAAAATGACTGAATTTTTGTAACTTTGTATAAAAATCAATAATAATGAAATATCTTGATCCTAAAAACGATTTAACATTTAAAAAAATATTTGGAGAACATCCTGATATAATGAAAAGTTTTTTAAACTCTATATTGCCATTAGAGGAGGATCAATATATAGTGAGCTTGACTTATTCTGATCCTGCACTTTTGCCTGTTTTGCCTGAACTTAAACATTCCATTGTTGATGTTCGTTGTATTGATAACTTTGAACGAATTTTTATAGTAGAGATGCAAATGTATTGGACTAGCTCATTTGCAAGTCGTATGCTATTTAATTCAAGTAAAGCTTATGTAAAACAAATAGGTAAAGGTTATAAATATTCTGAACTGCATCCTGTTTATGGGCTTAGCATAGTTGATGATATATTTTTAACTGATGAGAAGGACAAAGATAATTATTATCATCATTACAGACTTGCTCATCAAGAGTTACCAAATAAATATATTCCAGGAATAGAGCTTATTTTTATAGAATTGCCAAAATTTAAAGCATCTACTTTTAGTGAAAAAAAAATAAGGAATTTATGGTTACGCTTTTTAACTGAAATAGATGAGAAAACTACAGAAATATCTAAGGAATTGTATTCTGAAAGTTCAATAAAAGATGCTTTAGAATACTTACAAGAATCGGCTTTTTCAAAAGATCAATTGGCTTATTATGATAAATATTGGGATAACATTAGAGTTGAAAGAACAGCTTTACAAGATTATTTTAATAAAGGACTTAAGGTGTCTTATGATAATATGATTGCAGCTGAAGCCAAAGCAAGTGATGCTGAAGCCAAAGCAAGTGATGCTGAAGCCAAAGTTCTTAAAAGTGCAAAGCAAATGAAGAGTTTTGGAATACCTTTTGACTCTATTCAAATAGCAACAGGTTTGTCAATAGATGATATTGATAAACTATAATTTTAATCTAAGCTCATACCTGTTTTATTTGCCAAACTTTTAATTTTAAAATATTCTTCAGGACTTAAATCTAGGAAAAAATAATTAACAGGATTAACAGCTTTGTTATTGTAAATTACCTCATAATGAAGATGTGGAGTTAATGATTTTCCGGTATTACCAACATAGGCAATAACATCACCTCTTTTAACACGTTGTCCTCCTCTAACATTTAGTTTGCTTAAATGAGCATAACGTGTTTTATATGAATTGCCATGATTGATTACTATTTCTAAACCGTTTTTCCGTGCAGTAGATGCCTTTTTAACGACGCCGTCGGCAGTTGCGAACACTTTTGTGCCTTCCTGCGCTGCATAGTCTATACCGTTATGAAATACAGGTGATTTGTATAGCTGGTCAATTCTTTTCCCAAAACCTGATAATGGATATTTTAAATCTTTATTAAAAATAGGTTGAATTGCTGGTATGTTTTTTAAAATGTCCTGTTTGGTTTTAGCAAGTTCTAAAATTCTAGAATATTCTTCGTCAAGTAGTAATAATTCTTTATTTAAGCTTGCTAGCTTATCTTTATTTATTTCAATCGATTTTTGTAGGTCAATATTCTGAAAATCAATGTATTTGTTTCTAATTTTTGTACTGTCTGATTCAAGTTCTGCTTGAAAAATTTCACGATAAATTGTTTTATCTTTCAGTTTTAATTCATTCATGTATTTTTCTTGTTGTTCTCTTCTTTTGATAAGTTCCTCGTATTGTTTTTCAAAAACAGCAATTTCATTTTTTAATTTCCGCTGTTTTGGAGTCTCTAATACATAAGAGAAAGCAATAAAAATAACAACGGCAATTAACACTGCTGCAACTATTTGAGTAGTTATTATCTCTATTATTTTTCTTGATTTAGATTTTCTTTTTTTATCGTACTTTAGTGTTTCTGGATTAAATTTGTATTTTTTATCTGCCATTTATTTTTTGTTTGCTGCAAATTTACACAAAACATTATAAATCATGCGTAAATTACTAATAACTTATTTGGAATTATTTAATTTTTAATAAAACGAATTCTAAAAATGATAGCCATCTGCATTTATAAAGCTAACATTACTTGTTTGTTTTTATGTAAGCTAATATATTCTTTATACCCAGCCTGTTTTGCATAATTTGCAGCCTCGTTTAATAGTGAGTTTACTTCGTTTGGACTATGAGCATCAGCACTTAGGGTAATGTTTATATTTAGCTCTTTACATATCTTTAAAATATTTATTGAAGGATAAAATTCGTTCGAAAGCTTTTTAAATTTACCTCGTGTATTTATTTCTATAATTTTTTCTTTTGAAGATATATACTCTAGGCTTTCTCTAACAATTTGTAAATACTTTTTTTCTGTTTCGTCAAAATATATATTATTCTTATTAAATTTATTTATTTGATTAAAATGAGCTATAATATCAACACTTTTATTATCGGCTAATAACATCATTTGCTCATAATAATCTCTAATAAGTTTTTTTATATTTTTTTTATATAATTCTTCAAGACCTTTTTTAAAAACTGAAGGAGAAATAATAAAATCCCATGGAGTAGCGCTTTTTCCAGCATTCAAATAATGAATACTACCAATTGTATAGTCCAAATTATAAGGAATAAAATCGTCTGGTTTTACTATGCCTTTTATATAATCGGCTTCTATTCCTAAATATATTTCAATTTTATTTATATATTTTTCTTTTAAAAAAGT
>JAOZLS010000346.1 GCA_029934705.1 Bacteroidales bacterium
TTTAAACCGTAGCTACGGCTTCCGAAACAAGTTCGGAACAAGTTATGCTTGAAATGTTAAGACTGTAAAACAAAAAAACATTTTGAATTTATTTCGGCAACTTTGAAATTCATTTGGTATAAATTGTAATTATTTATGAATTACCTATTTTATATAATCTTCGTTTATTAAATAATCAAAAACATATTTTTCATACCATTTATTTTTGTAAGCAAACCAATCTTCACGAAAATCGGAATTCTCAACTATATTTTTGAAATGTGCAAATGGTCGTTTTCTGTTTAGTGCATTTATTAACTCATTTTGCATGTTTTTGTCGGATATAAAATCGGCAAAACCTTCCATTATGCTGAATGATTTATAACTTTGTATAGGTCTGATAACAATTTTATTTTTCCAAGATTCAACGATTTTAAATTCTTTTTGAAAACCCTCATCATCTCCGTCATCATAGTCTTCAAATTCATGATAAATCCCTATATGTTCATCTGTTTTAGTATTTAGGTAACAAATATCTCCTCTTTCCAACATTTCGGCAAATTCACTAACAAGTTTTTTATACTTTTCAGGAATTTCAATTTCCTCTTCTTCATAAATTTCTTCCATAAAGAAATCATGTATCATTTCAAGCTTATTACTATCGTCTTTTACGGTTCTCATCATTCCGAGAATGTCGTCAAATAATTCTTTATTATTCATAATATATATTTTTAATGTCTGAAAATTACATTTCAAAAGCAGTTTATTATATATGTTCAAAACCAGACTCACCAACTGCTTTTGTAAGTGTTGCCATTATGTTTGCTGAATTATCATAAGGTCCCGGTATATAAAAAGGTTTTCCATTTTTACCAAATTCTATATCATTAATTTCATCGGTAATTAAATCAGAATCCAGCAAATGTTCGGTGATTTTGAAATCTTTATGTGGTGAGAAACCTAAATCTTCGGCATAATCAATAGCTCCATATATTAGGTTATGCATAAACATTGGGTCTCTCAATATCCGATCTTCTGGATACATTTCACCTACAAACTCATTATAATCAGACTCATCCATATTAAATCTAAAATCTGTATTCTTTAAACCAAGGCAATAAACATCAACCATATATATTCCTACAATATAATTTCCGCTTGGCATTTGCTTCGATATTAATATAGATGCCATTCCACCTTCTTCCCAGTCTTCGTTAATATAACATTCATAAAAATCAAAATCTTTTGCTCTTTGAGCGATATATTTTGCGGGTGATTGTTTTTGTTGTGTCTGATTTTTTTTCTTTTTTCTACTTTTTGCCATAATATTTATTTTAAACTATTATAAAAATTTGATTCTGGAATAATTCTATTTATTATATACAATTTTGTTATATCCTAAAACAATTAAACATCTTTCAATCATCAAAACCTGGTCGTTTAAATTGCCATGCTTTAGGGTATTTAATTTCTACTTGCTTTTTTATTTTTGTAAGAAGAACCAGAAAATCTAACATCTCATCTTCTTTTTCTTTTAATTGTTCGTAAAGCAAACTAAATGCTTCTATTGATCGCTTAATTGCAATAAGCGCTATTTTGGCAGAGCCTTTTCTATCTTCTCGTTCAAATTCATCATCATCTTCGTCTAAAATTGCCGAAAAATTTGCTCGATGAACTTTGGCACTTATAAATAAACTATACCATTGTATAACTTCAATGGCATCGGTAAAAGACAGAAGTTCTTCATTATCTATTATTTCAAGAGTCTTTGCTTTTTCGGTAAGTAAATTACTGTTTTCTTGAAACCAATTCATAATTTTAATTCCATATTCTGTAGCAAGTTTTTCTGTATCTGTCTTATTTATTTCATATTTATTTGGTTCAGTTTTTATTTCATCTAAATTTATTCCTAAATTTTCTGCATCCTCAGCAATCATAGAGTATGTTGCTTCAAAAACAAGCGATAATTTATCCCAAAATTTTACATTTTTCATATCGTTTATTCCTGTATCACCTTCACTACTAACCAATTGCTCTATTTTAAAAACTGAGCAATGTTTTGTGTGAGTACATTTTTCGCACCAACGGTCGCAGTAATTATGAATTCCTTCAATAATATCTTTACTTTGTGTAACGTCCAAAATCATACTTTTGTAGTTTTCTATTTCTTCTTTTCTTGACATAATTATTTTTATTAAATTAGCTCACAACAGCCAAAACCCTGAGAATTTAATCTTCCAAAACCAGCATAATATCCAATTCGTTGTAATTCTGGTGGAGCTTGCAGTTCAAAATCGAACATGTAGCCTATAAGTTTTGTTTCTTGCGGAGTATTTGCTTTTATTGCAATACCTTTTTTGCGAATTTTGCCAAAATGTTTAATTTTAATTTCTGAAGGATTTATTGACGAAAATTCGCGATGTGCTAAAAGTTTTGAAATTAAATTTGTAGAGAATAGCTCTTCATAGCCTTCTTGTTCGGGCGATAAAAAGCTCTTATGTTTTTGCTCATCAATAATTTTATCGATAAAAATTGGCGATATGCAACGGTATTTCATCTTTTTTATAAATTCAGGTTCGGGCATTCGCTCAACTGATTTTACAACAAAATCTACTTGACTTTGTTTATCGCCAATTCCAAATTTCTGATTTTTAAATATGCCCATTACAAAAGTCTCGATAGCTTTTATTGGCAAAAAAGAAAGTGTTAATGAAATTTCAGGACTTAAAATTTGTAATCTGTCTTTATTAATCCTAAATTTTTCAATATTAAAATGAGAAAAAGTGAACAGTTTGAAGCTTTTATTTTCACTAATATAACCTTGCGAATGAAGCCATTCCGAAAATTCGGGATTACCAAAATTCAAAGTTTTATATATCCACGACGAAAGTTCGTATTGGTAATTTATTGGAATTTCGGGTTTATTATTTTGTTTGGCAATTACTGATAAATGTAATTTTAATCTCATAAGTTTTTTTTTCTAAATTAGAAAAAAATACAAGAAATAAAAAAATAATCTATAAAAACATCAAGAATAAATGCAGAGTAACATTTTTACAACACTAAAAGATTTATCTATTATAAAAAGCTATGGATGAATCCAACTATCTTTAAAAAGAACTTTCATTTATTGAATTTTAATAATATATTTGTCTTATAGCAAATTTATATTGTATGTTTAGCTTTACTAAAACACTTATTATCAAAACTTCCAGCAATATCAACATGCCACTTTTTACACTTCACTCACTTTTAAGCGATTGGCTTTACGAGGTGTAAAAATTGAGTAATAAACAAAATTGCTATTAAAAATATGTTTTTGATTTTGAACAACATAAAATTATATGAAAATATAAAATCATAACGATAATGTATTTTTTGCGAAAAAACATAGATACAAACAGGAATTAAATTGACATTAAAATTTATATTGTCGGTAATTTTTAAAAAGAAAAAAACTTCAATATAAATGTGATTTTGTTTATTCAGCCCAACTTTATTTTATACATGTAAAACAGGCTGATACACTAGGTTCAAAATCAATCGTGATAATTTAACTCACTTACTAAGTTAAACAGCTGGCGATAATTTACCCAATCCTGTAGTGTGAATTTATTAGTGTTTGACCGCAAACTAGACAAAATTAAAAAAGTTTCTTTTTGTAAAATTTGGTAGTTTTCGATCAAGCACTAATTAAGAAGCAACTTAAAATTTATAAAATAATAAATAATTATGGCTATTATAAGAGCATCAAAAATAAATTCATTTACATTAATTATTACTACGCTAATAACTGCAATAACAACAATTTTTGTTACTTTAATGAGTTTTGGGTATTTTGAAAAAGAAGTGATGCAAGTAGTACAACAAGATGAAAAGCAAAATAAAGAAAGGTCAAAAGACAGTTTAATGTTTTTTAAAAATGCCTATAATGAATTACAAAATAAGTATAATAATATAGAAAAAGATGCTGATGGGCTAAAACTCGAGTTAAAACAAGCTTACAAAGAAATAGAATATTTAAGCAAAGGCAACAGTATAGCTTTTAAAAAATCAAATTTCTACGAATCTGCCAATATTTCGGGACAAGTGAAATTTAATTACTCTAATAATAATGGGAAATATAAAATTGGGGAAGGTGAGTTTTTGTTTATAACTAAATGATCGAAAGCATCAACAACTGCAATTTGGACTTATAGGAACGACAAAAACGTCGTAGCTCTTGCTCTTGATAAAAATAAATTAAGTGATATATCAGACCCTTCTATTTATAATTTTTCTTCAAGATCAATAGCTCCCAGAGAAGGTGAAATAGTTGTATTAAAGAATAAGTTTGGTAATTATGCAGTTTTGAAAATAATTGAAATTTCAGATAGAACACGACCCGAAGACAAATTAGATGAGTTGTTTTTTGAATATAAAATACTGACTACAAAATAACTACCGACAACAACTAAGTATTGTTTCTTACTGTCGCCACGAGTAAGCCTATTCTATACAAATTCATATATTTTTAAATTTATACAAAGCCTGTTGGTTTTTTTTTGTTTGAAAAACACTATACATTTATTACACTTTTTTATCTAAAAAAGCAGGGTTTTATCCAAATATCAAACAGTTT
>JAOZLS010000347.1 GCA_029934705.1 Bacteroidales bacterium
GTTTCGTTTTTGGTAAAGATGATGTTTTACCAATGTGGGTTGCTGATATGGATTTTCCTGCAGCAGATTTTATTCTTGATGATATCAAAAAACGTCTTGAACATCCAATTTTTGGATATACAATGCGACCTAAATCTTTTGGAACTTCTTTTATAAAATGGGCAAATAGAAGATACAATTGGACAATAAAAAATAATTGGCTCGACTTTAGTCCTGGCGTTGTTACTGGTTTGGCGGTTTCTATTCTTGCATTGACAGAAGAAAATGATAAAGTTATTATTCAAACTCCAGTTTATCATCCATTTTTTGAATCTGTTACAGGAAATAACAGAATTCTTGTTCAAAATTCATTAAAAAAGCTTGATAATGGAAAATATGTTATGGATTTTGAAAATCTTGAAAATATTATTGATGAAAAAACGAAGATGATTGTTATTTCAAATCCTCACAATCCTTTGGGGCGTGTTTGGACTAAAGAAGAACTTCAAAAATTATCTGAAATAGTTATTAAACACAATTTAATTCTTCTTTCCGATGATATTCATGCCGATTTTATTTTTAAAGGTTACGAATATACTCCAATTGCGTCGTTATCAGAAGAAATTGCAAAGAGAACTATAACTATTATGTCGCCTAGTAAAACTTTTAATATTGCTGGATTAAGTACATCTATTGTTATTATTTCTAACGAAGAAATGAAAAAGAAATATAATGATAAATTGGCTGCAATGCACCTGTTTTTAGGAAATATATTTGGCTCTGTTGCATTTGAATCGGCTTATACAAAAGGCGATGAATGGCTTGATGAACTTTTAGTTTATTTAGAAGAAAATATCGATTTCACAATTGATTTTATCTCAAAAGAAATTCCTAGTATTAAAGTTTGGAAGCCCGAAGGTACTTTTTTATTATGGCTTGATTTCTCAAAAACAGGATTATCTCACGATGAAATAAAACAAAAACTTATTAATGAGGCAAAATTAGGTTTTAACGATGGACAAACTTTTGGCGTAGAAGGTAAATTTTTCTTTAGAATGAATATTGCTACTCAAAAGGAAAAAGTGATAATAGCTCTAAACAGATTAAAAGAAGTTTTTGCATAATACCTTAAATTCATTTTTTTTTATCTGCTGACATTCATTGTGTTATCGTTTTTTTTAAAGTGTAGAACTTTACGAAGTTGATAATTTACGGAGCCGAAGCCGGGTTTGAAACCGGGTTCGCTTTAAGTCAACACCGACTTCATTCTGCCTCTAAAAATAATCATTAAAATAATATATTTTTTTTTATTTTGATTTACGAAAATATTTCTAAACAGCTCAAATATAGGAGAGTATATTTCATATAACAAGCTTATATTATCTATATTTCTATATTTTTCATTGTTGAATATAATTTCTTTTGTCTTTTCTTTTATCTTTGCATTCATAATCTTAGAAAATCTACAATGGCAAAGAAGAAAATAGCGGAAACACCTTTAATGAAACAGTTTAATCAGATTAAATCTAAGCACCCCGATGCTATTTTGCTTTTTAGGGTTGGCGATTTTTATGAAACTTTTTCCGATGATGCAATAAAAACTTCCGAAATATTAGGAATTACATTAACTAAACGTGCAAATGGTTCTGCATCTTTTATTGAGCTTGCTGGTTTCCCTTATCATGCAATTGATACTTATTTGCCTAAACTTGTTAGGGCAGGGCAACGTGTTGCTATTTGCGAACAACTCGAAGATCCTAAACTAACTAAAAATATTGTTAAACGTGGAGTTACCGAGCTTGTTACTCCTGGTGTTACTTTAAGCGATAAAGTTTTAGACCATAGAGAAAATAACTTCTTAGCTGCTGTTCATTTCGAAAAACAAATGGCTGGTGCAGCTTTTTTAGATATTTCTACGGGTGAATTTTATATGGCAGAGGGTAGTTTTAGGTATATTGATAAACTTATTACTGGCTTTTCGCCTAAAGAGGTTTTGTATGAAAGAAGTAAATATGATACTTACCACGAAATTTTTGGTGCTAGATATTATTCTTATAAACTCGACGATTGGGCTTTTACGCCTGATACAAGTAGCGAAAGATTACTTAAACAATTTGATACAAAATCTTTAAAAGGCTTTGGTGTTAATAATCTTGAATACGGAATTATTGCAGCTGGAGCAATTTTGCAGTACCTCGATTTAACAGAACATCGCGATATAAAACATATTACGAGTATTTCTAGAATTGAAGAAGATAAATATGTTTGGTTAGATAAATTTACCATTCGTAATCTTGAACTTTTTTCTTCGGGTGGCGAAAATGCTAAATCCTTACTCGATATTATTGATAATACAGTTTCGCCTCCAGGTTCTCGATTAATGAAAAGGCGACTTGCACTGCCTTTAAAAAATGTACAACTTATCGACGAAAGATTGGATTTGGTTGAATATTTTACCAAAGAAGATGATAATAAATTAGAAATACGAAAACTTATTAAACAATCTGGCGATTTAGAGCGAATGAATTCTAAAATTTCTTCGCAAAGAATTAATCCTAGAGATGTTGTTCAGCTTAAAAATGCTTTGTTTGCTGTTGAAAATATTAAAGAAATTTGTCAGAATTCTAATGATAAAAATCTTAAACAAATTGCAGATAAGTTAAATCCTTGCAAAAATATACGAACTCGTATTGCTGAACAAATAAATAACGACCCACCAGTTCAAGTTAGCAAAGGTAATGTTATTGCTAGTGGTGTAAATGAGGAACTTGATAAATTGCGAGACATCTCTTTTTCAGGAAAAGATTATTTAGAAAATATGAGAAAGAAACTTGCTGTTGAAACTGGTATCTCTTCTCTTAAAATTAGTTTTAATAATGTTTTTGGCTATTATTTTGAAGTCCGAAATACATATAAAGATAAAGTACCCGAAGAATGGACTCGCAAACAAACCCTTGTTAGTGCCGAAAGATATATTAATGAAGATTTAAAACAATATGAAGCTCAAATTTTAGGTGCTGAAGAAAAAATCCAACAGCTAGAATCTAAAATTTTTACCGAAATAGTTTTAAGTCTGGTTGATTATATGCCTTCAATTCAAATTAATGCACAGAATATTGCACATTTGGACTGTATGATTTCTTTTGCACAAACTGCAATTGATAATAATTATGTTAGACCCCAAATAAATGATTCCGATGTAATTGATATAAAAGACGGAAGGCATCCTGTTATTGAGCGAACTCTCGAAATTGGCGAGGATTATGTTCCAAACGATGTTTTTCTTGATAATAAAGAACAGCAAATAATTATTGTTACTGGTCCTAATATGGCTGGTAAATCTGCCTTGCTTCGCCAAACAGCACTTATTGTTTTAATGGCACAAATTGGCTCTTTTGTCCCTGCTAAAAGTGCTACTTTAGGTTATGTCGATAAAGTTTTTACAAGGGTAGGGGCATCCGATAATATTTCGTCGGGCGAATCTACTTTTATGGTCGAAATGAATGAGGCAGCGAGTATTCTTAATAATATTTCGGATAGAAGTTTAGTGCTTTTTGATGAGCTTGGGCGTGGTACAAGTACTTACGACGGAATTTCAATTGCCTGGGCAATAGTTGAGCATATTCATGAGCATCCAAAATCAAGAGCAAAAACTCTTTTTGCCACTCACTACCACGAGTTAAATGAAATGGAAAAATCCTTTTCTAGAATTAGAAATTTTAATGTTTCGGTGAAAGAAATAAGGAATAAAATTATTTTTTTGCGTAAATTAGTAAGAGGAGGAAGCGAGCATAGTTTTGGTATTCATGTTGCGAAACTTGCTGGTATGCCTCAAAGTATTGTCAAAAGAGCCGAAAAAATTCTTAGTGAACTCGAAAAAACTCATCGAAAAGAAGAATTAATAGAAAAAGTTGACGAATTAGCCGAAAATAGAGAAGGATTTCAACTAAGCTTTTATCAATTAGACGATCCCGTTTTAAAGGGAGTTCGCGACGAAATAAAAAATATTGATATTGATAACCTCACCCCAATGGAAGCTTTAAATAAGCTTAACGATATTAAAAAGCACTTGAATTTGAAGTAGATGGTTATATTAGGTTAACCTAAATACACTTGTAGCCTGAGCGGAGTCGAAGGCGAGTTAGCAATTTACAACATTGTAGCAACTGGTTAGTCCGCCTTCGAATTCGCTCAGGCTACGGATAATATTATTAACAAACTTTAATTCTGATTAAAAAAACAACAATTGTTTAGGGGTATTATTTCTCAATTTTGTCTTGTTTATAAATAATTTAAACATAAATAAGATGAAAAATATTATTATTCTAAAAGTATTAATCTTTGCATTTGCATTAAATGTAAACGCACAGGACAGCCTAACAGTAAAATCCGATATAAAAAATGTAACAGTTTACCGGAGAGGAGCTATGATAAATAGAATTGCCGATAAATTTATTAGAAAAGGTAAAACAATTTTGATTTTCGATAATTTAAGTTCTAAACTCGATGTAAATACGATAAAAGTAAAAGTGCCAACTAATATTACTCTGGTTTCACTTACGCAGACTTATAATTTCTTAAATAAGAAGAAAAATTCTGT
>JAOZLS010000065.1 GCA_029934705.1 Bacteroidales bacterium
TGCAACTGCTTATGCGTAGCATTTAAAACAAACTCATACAATAATAATCTTTTATCAGGACTTTGTAAAATATTTTAACTGTTTTATTTAGCATTACTAATTACTCATAAAATTATACCGATATGCTTAATACAAAACGGTTAAAACCAACAAAGCATTTTTTTATAGCATATTTTTATATTTTTTTTTGTAGATATTAGATTATATTAATAATAAATGCTTTATTTTGTAATAAAAAGTATTTAAACCGAAAAAATAGCAAATGAGCTACATCAAAATTAAAAAAGACAATCTTGTAAATTTAGAATACACTTTGGATAAAGAACTACTTCGCTCAAATAGAGCTGGTTCTTATGCAGGAACAACGTTAAATGGATGCAACACTAGAAAATATCATGGTTTATTAGTAAGCCCAGTAAATGGGGATTTGCACGTTTTTTTATCTACTTTAGACGAAACAATAATACAACACGGAAAAGAATTTAGACTAGGAATACACAAATATGCCGACAATAAATATTTTCCACACGGACATAGGTATATGACCAGTTTTGAGTCAAATCCAATACCTGCTAGAACATATCAAATAGGAGGAGTAGTATTAAAAAAAGAAATTTTATTAGTATATGATGAAGAAAGAATACTTATAAAATATACAATATTAGACGCACATTCTGTAACAACATTGAGATTGAACCCATTTTTAGCTTTTAGAGATATACACTCTTTAAGTAGAGCCAACATGGATGTAAATACCAAGGTTAAAAACATTCCGAATGGTATAAAACAAAAAATGTATGACTATTATCCATATTTATACATGCAAACTTCTAAAAAATGCAAATTTATTGCAGCCCCAGATTGGAACTACAACAACGAATATGAAGAAGAAAAAATAAGAGGCTACGAATTTAAAGAAGACTTATTTGTTCCTGGTTTTTTTGATGTAAAAGTAAAAAAAAATGAAGAAATAATTTTTTCGGCAGGACTTAGCGAAACAAATACGCGAGGACTAAAACATAAGTTCAAAAAAGAGATTGAAGATAGAATACCTAGAAATAATTTTGAAAATAGCCTTAATAATTCGGCTCAACAATTCTTTATTAAAAATAAAAGCGGTAAATTTATAACCGCGGGGTATTATTGGTACAATTTTAAAATAAGAGAGTCATTATTAGCTATTACGGGTTTAACTTTAGCTAGAGGAAAAACAGAAAGATTTGTTTCGGTTTTAGATTATTATATCAAAAAAATAAAAACTCTAAAAGAAGACATTCCTGTAGATATTCCTTTAAACATAATAAAATCAATACAAACCTATAACTCGCATGCAGAAAGTTGCGATGAGGTATGGGGGAAATACAAAAAACTATTAATTGATTTATATAAAGGAATAATAAACGGAAAATACCAAGCAAGACTAGAAGATAATGGATTATTATATATTCCTGAGCACTTAAAAACTGCAACATGGATGAATGAAACAGTTAATGGAGAAGCAGTAACAGCTAGAAACGGTTATGTTGTTGAAATTAATGCACTATGGTATAATGCTCTAATGTATTTGTCAAGTTTAACAGAAATTAATGAAGAAAAAACACTTCATGCTAAAATTTGTAAAAATGCAAAACAAGTAAAATACTTTTTTGAAGAAATTTTTTATAATGAAGAAAAGAGGAGTTTAAATGATTTTATTAATTCTGATGAAATAAATAAAGATATACGACCAAATCAAATATTTGCACTCTCGCTTGAATTTTCACCATTAGAAAAAGGAGTTCAGAAAAAAGTTTTAAAAACGGTTATTAAACATTTATTAACACCTAGAGGATTAAGAACATTGTCACCTCAGAATTTATCGTACAAAGGATTAAGTTTGGGAAGTGAAAATGAAAGGAATATAGCAAAACATCAAGGAACAGTACACCCGTGGCTTATAGGCGACTTTTGTAGTGCATATTTGAACGTATATGGAGTAGATAGACTTAATTATATTGAAAATATATATAATAATTTTGAAGAAACAATGAACGAACACGGAATAGGAACAATATCTGAATTATTTGATGGCGACTCGCCTCATTTACCTAGAGGTGCTGTGTCCTATGCCACAAGTGTTGCAGCATTGCTTAAAGTTAAAGATTTAATAGAAAAAACAAAACAAACTATATAATAAATACTATGAAAATACTAATGTTCGGCTGGGAATTCCCTCCTCATATATCTGGAGGACTAGGAACAGCTTGCTATGGGCTAACAAAGGCTCTTTCGTCGTTTGATGAGGTTGAAATACTTTTTGTAGTTCCAAAATTGTATGGCGATGAAGACAAAAAAGTTGCAGATTTACTTGGAGCAAATGACATATTTGTAAAACAAACAAAAGTCAAATATGAAGATTTCTGGAAAGAAACAACTATGGATTCATATAGGCAAGCTCATGGTCTAGAAAAATCTCAAAAAGAAATTAAAAATATTATTAAAGAAATTAGTTTTATTGAGGTAAAATCACTTCTTCAACCATATTTATCGCCTGAAGAGTTTGAAAAGTTTTTGAAAGAAAAAAATCTTGATAAAACACAAATTAAGGTAGATGAGTATGGCAAATTCTTTTATGAAAAAGATGGGCAACTTATTGAGATAAACAAAGAATCAAAAGCAACTCAAACAATTACCGAAGATGGAAAATTTAATTTCTCTGGTAAATATGGAGTAAACTTAATGCAAGAAGTTATTAACTATGCAAAAGTTGCCGAAGTAATAGCATCGCAAAACGACTTTGATTTAATACATGCTCACGATTGGCTTACTTATGCCGCAGGAATAGCAGCAAAAGAAGTTTCGGGAAAACCTCTTGTAGTACATGTTCATGCAACAGAATTTGACCGTGGAGGAGAAAAAAACATCAACACTCAAGTTTTTGCTTTAGAAACAGCAGGTATGCAAAATGCCGATAAAGTAATTACGGTTAGTAACATGACAAAATCAACAGTTGTTAATAAATATGGAATTGACTCACGAAAAATAACAACAGTTTACAATGCTGTAGAGCCAGTATTTATTGAGAAAAACCAATATGCTAAAAATGTAGATGAAAAAATAGTAACCTTTTTAGGTAGAATAACCTACCAAAAAGGACCAGCATATTTTATAAATGCAGCAAAAAAAGTTCTTGATAAATCAGACAATGTAAGGTTTGTAATGGCTGGAAGTGGCGATATGTTTAGGCAAATGATAAAATACGCTGCAAAACTTAAAATTAGCGATAAATTTCATTTTACAGACTTTTTAAAAGGCGATGATGTTGATAAAATGTTTGCAATAAGCGATGTTTACGTAATGCCATCTATATCGGAACCATTTGGAATTTCGCCATTAGAAGCTATGCGGTCAAATGTTCCTGTAATTATATCAAAGCAATCTGGAGTAGCCGAAATTTTAAAAAATGCAATTAAAGTAGATTTTTGGGACGAAGACGCAATGGCAGATGCAATATATGCTTTAATAAACTACGAAGGAATGAATAAAATGTTCAAAAAAGAATCAAAAATTGAAGTAGATAGTTTAAAATGGGTAAACTCAGCAAAAGATGTAATTTCAATTTATAAAACACTTGTATAACAAATTATTAAAAATATATAACCAATATAAAACTAACATAATATGCAACATATTTCCTTATATTTTCAGGTTCACCAACCTTTTAGATTAAAAAGATACAGATTTTTTGATATTGGAGAAAGTCATGAATATTTTGACAATCACGAAAATAAATATCAAGTTCAAAAAATAGCAAAAAGGTGCTATTTACCTGCAAATAAAATGATACTTGATTTAATAAAAAAGCATGGCGATAAATTTAAAGTTAGCTTTTCTATTTCGGGTATGGCACTTGAACAATTTGAAATGTACGCCCCCGAGGTAATTACAAGTTTTCAAGAATTAGCAAAAACATCTAATGTTGAGTTTATAGGCGAAACTTATTCACACTCACTAATTTCGCTAAATAATAAAGAAGATTTTAAAGCTCAAATAAAAGAACATAGTGATAAAATAAAATCACTATTTGGTGAAAAACCCGAAGTTTTTAGAAACACAGAGCTTATTTATGATAATATGATTGGCGAAACTGTTGCCGAAGCAGGATTTAAAGCTATGATTACCGAAGGTGCAAAACATATTTTAGGATGGAAAAGTCCTAATAATTTATATTTTAATGTTTTACGACCAGAACTTAAATTAATACTTAAAAACTATAAATTAAGCGACGATTTAGCTTTCAGATTTTCAAACAGAAACTGGAAAGAATGGCCTCTTACAGCAGAAAAATACTACAAATGGATTTCAGAAGTTGATAAGAATGACGAAGTTGTAAACCTTTTTATGGATTACGAAACTTTTGGAGAACACCAAAGAGAAGAAACTGGGATTTTTAAATTTTTTAAAGGATTTGTTGATGAAACAATATCTCATTCACAATTTGAATTTGCCACAACAACTCAAGTAGCAAAAAAGCATCAACCTGTAGCTCCACTAAATGTACAACACACAATTTCGTGGGCCGACGAAGAGCGAGATATTACTGCTTGGTTAGGAAACGAAATGCAAAAAGAAGCTTTTGATAAATTATACGAGCTATCAGAAATGATTAAGCATATTAAAAATGATGAGCTTTTAAATGTCTGGAAAAGAATTCAATCAAGCGATCATTTTTACTATATGAGTACAAAAATATTGTCTGACGGTATGGTACACGATTATTTTAACCCTTACCAATCGTCTTTTGATGCATTTATTAATTATATGAATGTTTTAAACGATTTTGCAATTAGAGTTAAAAGAGAATACGACCTAAAAGTACCAGAATCGCCAGAAGATATAAAAAATATGATAACAGAATTTGAAGCTAAAATACAGTTACTTAAAAATAAAATTACTCCAGGAAATAATGGAAGTAATAAAGTAACTAAAAAAAAGACTAAGGCTGTTACTAAAAAAGCAAAAAAATAGAAATAGTTTTATAATAAAAAAAGAGATGTCAGTTTGGTATCTCTTTTTTTTATGCAAAAGCTGAGATGCAATTAGTTAAATGTAATCACGTCAAGCACTTTGTGTCGAATCCCTTCTGTTAGTCGTTTATTATATCTTTTTGTTGAAGTAAATGAACCATAGATGTTTCCTAAATAAAATCCACTTGCTAAAACTCCAAAACCAATTGTATATGGACTTTTAATTCCTGATTTTTGATATGCATTAAATGCTTGCCAAAAATTAATTCCTACTGCACTAAACGCAACTAAACCATCATAATAATCTTTTGTATAAACTTTTCCTGCTCCAGGAATAATAGTCGATAATAAAACAGCCTTTATTGGTTTTTTATATTTCTGATTTTCAGCAAAAACTAAAATTTTATATAATTGCTGAAATGTTTTATTATTATGGTTGAGGCTTTTTTTAGCATAAAATAAATTAGCATCTTTATAATTTCTATCAAGTATAAAACAAGCAAGTTTGAAATTTTGCTTTATATCATCATTCAAAATATTAGTTGAAGAAAGAAAATTTTCTGCCTCAGATATTGCATTGTTAATAAGCAATATTTGTAAATATTTTTCAGCAATAAAAGGAGTGTATAATGTTTTTTGAGGAAAAAAGATATCTATTTTTTCAAAAGCTTTATTATAATTTGTACTTTTATAATAAGCTAAAATTAATTTTTCTTTATAAGAAATACTATCAGGTGCTAAAAAAATAATTCGCTCATATTCTTCAGCAGCTTTGCTATACTCTTTATTTTCAGACAAATACTCTGCATATTTTAACGAGTTATTTAAGTCGAAAATGTTTTGAGAAAATGAAATATTATAAAAAAAAACAAAAAAGAAAATTGCAAACTTAGTTTTCATCGCTAAATTTAAAATAGATTATTTGTATTTTGTTGTTTTTCATATTCAACATCGGCAGGTAAGTTGGGCTCTTTAGATGCTTCAACAGCAAGTCTGTCGCATCTTTCATTTTCTTTTATATTTGAGTGTCCTTTTATCCAAATTAATTTCACATTATGTTTTTTATACACTTTTAAAAACATTTTCCATAAATCGGGGTTTTTTTTGCCTTTAAATGATTTCTTTTCCCAGCCAAACACCCATTTTTTTTCTACAGCATCAACAACATAGGAAGAATCGGAATAAATAGTAATATTAGAACCTTCATTTTTAAGAGCTTCAAGCCCTTTTACAACAGCCAAGAGCTCCATTCTATTATTTGTAGTCTTTCGGAATCCTCCTGATAATTCTTTTCGGTGTTTGCCTGCCATAAGAACAGTTCCATAACCTCCTGGTCCAGGATTTCCACGTGCTGCACCATCGGTGTACATTATAATATCCATATTTATTAATTTATTGTATCGGGAGGAAAAACTCCAACTTCACTCAATTTAATACCAATAGTTTGTGCAGTATTACTCTGATTAAATTCTCTGTCCAGTATATAAAATTTAAGCATAATAGAATCATACTCAAGATATTGCTGTTGTGTGTAAGCAAATTCCATATCTATAATAATATCGGCAATAAGAGTTACATTTTGCCCTTGTGGTTGCACGTAAGGTATTCTATAATTACGTGGAGCAGGTTCGTCTATTTCAACATTTTCGCCATCAACAATTTCGTATAGCTGGCAAAATAAATTATAGAAATATGCACTATCTCTGTGAAAAGGTCCAATAGTATCTTCTTCTTTCAGCCCAATATTTCCATCGCCATCAACAACGTTGAAGCAAAGCTTAAATGATTTAACTCTATTACCAAGTAAATCAAACGAATCGGCTAATGTTACATCTTTAAATGCAATATCAGGCTCAATAGGGTATTGCTGCGGTGTTGGGCAAGCATAAAGTATTATTGAAATTATTGGAATAAGAAATGCTATACGTATTAAGCCTTTTTTTTTCATATAATTATTTTATTTACTCCTAAAAAATATTTGAACTGGGATACCATTAAAGTCGTAATGTTCTCTTAATCTATTTTCTAAATATCTTTTATATGGTTCTTTTATGTGTTGTGGGTGATTACAGAAAAATGCAAAAGTTGGTGCAAAAGTTGGTAGCTGCGTTACAAATTTAATTTTTATGTATTTACCTTTTTGAGAAGGTGGTCCATATTTTTCAATTTCTTTTAGCATTACTTTATTTAATTCTGGGGTAGGAATGCGTTGCATCCTATTTTTATACACGTGTATTGCTTCTTCTAAAGCTTTATAAACTCGTTGTTTAGTTAAGGCCGAAATAAAAAGAATAGGTACATCAACAAAGGGTGCAATTTTAAGTCGTACTTCCTCTTCATACCTTTTTGTTGACATTGTATCTTTTTCAAGTAAATCCCATTTATTAATAAGAATTACTACACCTTTTCTGTTATTTTGTATTATTCTAAAAATATTCAAATCTTGAGCTTCTACTCCTCGTTCAGCATCAATCATAAGCATACATACATCGGAGTGTTCAATAGCTTTTATTGCTCTTAGAACCGAGTAATATTCAATATCTTCGTTTACTTTGGCTTTTTTACGAATACCTGCTGTGTCAACAAGCATAAAATCATAACCAAATTTTGTATATCTAGTATTTATTGTATCACGTGTTGTTCCTGGTAAATCTGTAACAATATTTCTTTCTTCGCCAGCCAATACATTAAGTAATGATGATTTTCCTGCGTTTGGTCGTCCAACTATTGCAAATTTAGGTATTTCAGACTCTTGTTCATCTGGTTTTAAGTCTTCGGGAAATGCTGCTACAACGTTATCAAGTAAATCTCCTGTTCCTGAACCATTTGCCGACGAAATGTTATTTATTTCGCCCATTCCTAATGAATAGAAATCATTTGCTTGGTACTGTAAACTATTGTTATCTACTTTATTAACCACTAAAATTACAGGTTTTGTGTATTTTCTTAAAATAGAGGCAACTGCCATGTCTAAGTCAGTAGGACCAGTCATTACATCTACCATAAAAACGATAACATCGGCTTCTTCCAAAGCTATTTCTACTTGTTTACGTATTTGTGCTTCAAAAATATCTTCCGAGCCTCTTACGTATCCTCCCGTATCAATAACGGAAAAATCTACACCATTCCAATTACATTTTCCGTAATGGCGATCTCGTGTAACTCCGCTCGATTCGTGTATTATTGCTTTTTTTTGCTGTGTTAATCTATTAAATAATGTAGATTTACCTACATTTGGTCGTCCTACAATTGCTATTGTTTTACTCATTATATTATTGAATTTGTATCAGACTAAACATCTGATAACAGGCTGTTTATTCTTTTTAGAATTAAATGACTTTCAATTTGTAAATCAACTTTTTCGTTTAGTAATGTACCTTCCGATTTAAAGTCTTGTAAAGATTGAAATAATTTTTGTGCAAAAGTACTTGATTTTTCAAGATTTACAATAATTTCATTCGTATTTTTTAAATCTGCCGTATCTAATAAGGTATCAGCCATATTTCCAGATAAATTTACAAAATTATTTACTATTTCGGCTTCAAATCCTCTTTTTTGTAATGTTTTTGCAAACGAAATTACGTTTATTGAGAATATATACGACTTATTACTTAAATCTGACAAGCTTTTTTCTAAAATATCTTTTTCCATTATGAAAACAGTTTATTTGTTTGCTCTATAAATTCTAATATTTCCTTTTCTCCTACTTTTTTAGGTGCCGACGAAATAAAATTTGTTGGAATAGGTTCCCATGTTTCAGCCAAAACCTTTCTGTAAATAGCAATGTTTTTTGCGAGTTCATTTTTAGTAAGTTTGTCGGTTTTTGTGAAAACGATAACAAAAGGTACTTGGTTTTTTGATAATTCGAACATAAAATTCAAATCAATATCTTGTGCTGGAATTCGCGAGTCTAGAAGCACAAATAGGCACATAAGATTTTCTCTGTTAGTTATATAGTCTTTTATAAAACCTTTCCATAGGCTTCTGTCTTTTTTTGAAACTTTTGCATATCCATAACCGGGTAAATCAACTAAATACCATTCTTCATTAATAATAAAATGATTTATTAGTTGAGTTTTTCCAGGTTTGCCCGAGGTCTTTGCTAATTTAGAATGATTTGTAAGCATATTTATAAGCGATGATTTTCCGACATTTGAACGTCCTATAAAAGCATATTCTGGCTTTTCGGGCTTAGGACATTTACTAATTTCGGTATTACTCATTACAAATTGTGCTGTTTTTATTATCATTTTATCGTTATTTTAAATGTTTAAAAATTCCTTCAATACCGTCTAACGCACCTAAAGGAATAGAAATTCCATTTATCCTACTTGGTATTTCGTGGTCTCTTGGGTTAATTCTTATTAAAGTTGCTCCTAGCGATGCTGCTAATTTTTGAGATTTAAGCCTTATTGTTGGAACCGATTTTCCTGCTCCCATTTCAATAATAACTGTTTTTGCGTTATTATTAACAAGTGTATCTATTTTTGAATATAAATTATCACCTTGTTTCCTAGAGCGTTTTGAAATCCAATTCCAGTCGCCAAACATTAATATATTTGGGCGTGCTACTGCTCCACAATGTTTACATTTAGGAAGTGGTTCTTGAGCTTCAAATGTTTGTTTGTTGATATTAATTTCAGGGTTTCCAGCATCCCAAATCTCACTTGAACATGGTACTGAACATTGGAAATGACGTATTGAGCCATGAACTTCTTCAATATTATCTTCAAAAAAACCTGCTTTTTGAAACTGTCCATCAACATTTGAGGTTAATACAAAATATCCATATTTCATTTTTTCGCCTAATTCTAAGAGCATTTTAAAGCCTTTGTGCGGAACTGTATCACGATATAAGTTATATCTATGCCCGTAAAAAGCCCATGCTAATTTTGGCTTTTCGTCAAACCAAGTAGGGTTTGCCATTTCTTGAAACGAAATTCCTAAATGTGATATTGCTGGATATTCTTTCCAAAACCCAGTGTTTCCTCTAAAATCTGGCAAGCCAGAGTCAACACCCATTCCTGCTCCTGATGTAATTATTAGTGCATTGGCGTTTGAAATTACTTCTGCAGCTTTTTTTAATAGATTTTCCATAGTCAGTTAGGTTTTACTTTATAATATTTGGCAAGATAAATTTTATATATTATTTCATATCTTTAAAAAGTTTTATTTGTTTTTCGTTTCTAATATTCATTGATGGTTTTCCTTTGTTATTAGTAACAATTCCTGTTACACAAACTTTTTTATTTATTAAATAATCTTCGGGTTTATAGCTGAAATTTGAAGCATCACGTTTCCAAATACTACAAGAGAATAGTTGCTCAGGAAATTTTTGATCGAAATTAAAAAACACATTATCACTTTTTGATTTATGAACAGCAACAACGGTTCCGCAAACTGTAATTTTTTGATCATAAAATCCTCTAGCCTGAACAGAGTTATAAGTGTTTTTAGGAAGTTTATGCCTCGATATTGGCAAAACATTACCTTTCTTTTCATTAACTTGCCATTGTTTATAATTAATCTGAGCTTCTAAAACATTTTCCAAGCTATCGGGTAACGATGCAAAAAAATCAATCCCAGTTACAGCTTCAACACTATCAATGCTAACAGCATAGCTAAAAACAGTGCCATCACATTCATCATTAGGTATTAAAAAACCAATTGCACTTAATGTATCACCTTCTAAATCCAACACTACTTTATAATACATTTCGGGAATACTAATTTTATTTTCTTTCCCTATGGTAGGAAGTCCGTCTTTTAAAACACCACCAGTTACAACATATACTTGCTCATTTTTATTAATAACGTATTCACGAATTGCATTTTCTAGGTCGGCCCAAATTTCACGATTTAATTCAGGTAGCTGTGGCGACATATTCGAGTATAAATAAGACTCGCTTAATGCCTCCAAGCTCCATCTAAAATCTGCCGAAGGAGCTAAATGTCCTCTGTCATAACCACTATACCAATAATCTGCTTTTACAGCTGTTCCCGTATTAACTAAGCTGTCTTCTCTAAAATCATTAGTTCTAGAAAAGCCTCCTCCTTTAATATCGGGTATAATAATATGGCTAACCCATTTTGCCTGTTCATGCTTCTCGGAATAACATAACGACATTGCAGAATGCTCAATTACTGTATCACCAGGCAATAATGCAGGTAAACCAATACTTTTTATTTCTATGCCTAATTTTATAAATTTTATTTTGTCAAGTTTATTTTGCAAAATTGAAATTTCATTCTCATGAGCTAAAATTTCCGCTTCTATTTTGGACATTTCAGTTATAATATTCTGAGATTTTACCTGAGTAAATATTACTAAAATTATAGTAAGAACTAATATTTGTTTAAACTTCATATTTCTTTATTTTTTAAAAAAGATAAGTTTGCAAAGTTAAGCCTTTTTGTCATATTAAAAAAAAGACGGCTTAATTTTCAGCAATAATCCTAGTAAATTCAATTTTTTTTCATTTTTTTTCAAAAAAAAGTGTAATAAAATTAGATTTTCATTTTTTTTTTTTTGAAATTTGTAAAACACATAAATTAATTATGCCATGACAAACTATTTAGAAATTATTAGTCAGTTAAGTAAAATTATTGGGAAAGAATTTAAAAAAAAAGATTTTAACATTGACGGTTGGATTTATGATGATTTTGCTTTGTATCAAACAAATAAGAAGGATGAAATAATTAAACTTAAAATTCCAGATGCAAAATTAAAACAAATTCCAGAAATGATTTTCAGTATAACTAGTTTAAAAGAGTTATCGCTAGAAAATAATGATATATATGATCTTAGTGATGGTATTATTGAGCTTACAAAACTGAGATATTTGAATTTTTCCAATAATAAATTTGAAGAATTCCCTTCAATAATTTCAAAATTAAAAAAACTAGAGACAATAGATTTAACAAATAATAAAATAACAAGTTTACCTTGTGAAGCTGGTAAAATTGAAAGTTTATTAGAATTAAATTTAAGTAGAAATCTTTTTAAGGAACTGCCAGAGTGTATTGAGATGTACTCTAAACTTTCGTATTTGAATTTATCGCAAACAGGTTTAAAAAAGTTACCTAAAAAATTTAGTTTATTAAAAAACTTACAAGAGCTTGATTTAAGTAATAATGATTTTGAAGAAATTCCAGAAGAAATTTTCGACATAAAAACCTTATATAGACTTTATCTTAATGGAAATAATATTAAAAATGTAAGCGATAATATTTATAAATGCAACAAACTTGAATTTTTAAATTTAGCATTTAACCAAATAACTAAACTTCCAGAGGCAATAGGTAAATTAGTAAAACTAAGAACGTTAGCTATTGATTATAACAAATTAAACAAGTTGCCTAAAAGTTTTTCGAACCTTAAAAAATTAACTAAATTGGATTTTTCGGGTAATATTATTGATACTATTCCTCCTGAAATAACAAATCTTCAAAATCTTCAAGAATTAAATTTAATTGGTTGCGAAATAAAATCAATTTCAAAAAAAATAGGTAATTTAAAAAAACTAAGAATAATTTTACTAATGAATAACCTTATTAGTGAATTGCCTAGCGAATTATTTAC
This sequence comes from Bacteroidales bacterium, assembly GCA_029934705.1. Taxonomy (GTDB): domain Bacteria; phylum Bacteroidota; class Bacteroidia; order Bacteroidales; family JAADGE01; genus DZBS01. Next base: position 12,589 of record JAOZLS010000065.1, read on the forward strand.
ACTTACTAATTTAAAGCATTTAGAATTAGGCATGAATAATATTTTAATATTGCCTGAGAAAATTGCAGAATTAAAAAAACTTGAGAGTTTATCCTTTGCACAAGGAAATAAAATAAGTGTTTTACCTATTGAAATTATAAAATTGAAGAAACTTAAATATTTAGATTTATCAGGAAATCAATTAAAATTTATTCCAGCCTTTCTATTAAAAATGAAACTCGAAATATTTTGGGACGACAGCTCAAGAGGTATAATTTTATTCGACAATCCTATAACTTTCCCTCCATCCGAAGTTATTTCTGAGGGAAAAAAAGCAATTGAAGAATTCTTTAAAGAAAAAAACAACTATACGAATAAAAAAACTTTATAGATACCTATTTTATAAAAGTATTTTTGTAATTTTGCAAACTTAAAATAAAATTATTTGGCAAGAATACTATCTATAGATTACGGACAAAAAAGAGTGGGAATTGCAGTTACTGATCCTTTGCAAATTATTGCAACCGGGTTAACTACGGTACATTCTAAAGATATTTTTTCTTTCTTAAAAGAATATCTTAATAAAGAAGAAGTAGAAACTATTGTTGTAGGTTATCCTACCAATTTAAGGAATGAAGCTTCAGATGCCACTCGTTTTGTTAATCCTTTTTTAAAGAAACTCATAAAAACTTTTCCTTTAGTAAATATTGAAATTTACGATGAAAGGTTTACTTCAAAAATGGCTTTGAGAGCTATGATTGACGGAGGAGTAAAGAAAAAGGCAAGGCAGAATAAAGCCCTTACAGATAAGATTAGTGCTATAATAATTTTGCAATCATTTTTAGAATCTAAAAATCAAAATTATTAGTAATGATATTACCCGTTCACATTATTGGCTCACCAGTATTACGAAAAGTTGCAGTAGATATAACTAAAGATTACCCTAATTTAGATGAATTTATTGAAAATATGTTTGAAACAATGTATTCGTCTGATGGAATTGGACTTGCAGCACCTCAAGTTGGTGCATCTATAAGACTTTTTGTTATTGATACAACACCAATTTCCGAAGAAGACCCAGATTTTGTTTCTTTCAAAAAAGTATTTATAAATGCTAAAATTATAGAAAGAGATGGCGACGAAGTAAAATCGAGTGAAGGTTGCTTGAGTATTCCTGATGTGCGAGAGGATGTTTATAGAGACGATATTATTACAATTGAATATTATGATGAGAACTTTGAGTTTCATACAGAAACTTTAGAGGGAATGTCTGCAATTGTTCTTCAGCATGAATATGACCACCTCGACGGTATTTTATTTACCGATAAAGTAAGTCCTCTTAGAAAAAAATTATTGAAAAAGAAATTAGTAAACATCTCCAAAGGTAAATTTGAAAAAAGATATAAATTTAGATTAGGAAAATAAT
>JAOZLS010000006.1 GCA_029934705.1 Bacteroidales bacterium
TTATTTTTGTGCCTTGTTTGGTAATTCTTGTTTCTTTTTTTAGATACGCAAATTTGTAAAAACTTTCACGTTTATAAAAAGGATGATCTGGTTCGATAAAAACTTGACCTTTACAATTTATTTTATCAACATAACAATTTATTTCTTTAATATTTTCGAAATTATAGTTTTTATAATGCCTAAGTGGTATAAGATGTTTTTTATTAAATGGGTCTTCTAAAATAATAAAATTTTCATTATCTATTTTTGTCTTTTTATTTATTTTGAATGTATAAGATTTTCCTTCAATCATTTTATCCATTAGCTTATTTGTTTACAGGTATTTTTATTAAACTTTGTTCATTTTTTAAATAAAAAAGGAAATAAATATTACCATCAATATCTGTAATATATTTTGAGTTTGGTAAATATTTAAAAAGGTTACAATTCCATTTTCCTTTTCCCCAACCTTTGTATAACGCTCTTTGTCTGCCAATTTTGTCTTTTAAGCGTATATTGTCTTTATTTACAACAACTTGTATTTTATATTTGCAAGAAGAGACTAAACTCATAATACTTTTTTTTCGGCATAAATAAATATGCTCTTTAATTATATATTTTTTGTTTTCAAAATAATTCACGGTCCTTTTTTTTCTTATATTTTCTCTATAATAAGATGTATCGACCTGTGAACTAATAATATTTGCAAAGTTTTCAATTTTATTTCTGTTTTTCTCTTCTGTTTTTTTTGTGCGTAAAATTCTGGAATAGAGTGCTAGCTGTTCACCATTTTTATAATTAAGAATGTATAGTTCATCTAATAAAGAAATAATACTTTCCCCTTCAAAATCTGAAATTTTGTCATTAAAGTATTTCATTCTTTCTTTATCGGTAGCGATGGCTTCTGACGCTGTTTTTCCTGATTTATACTCTTTATATAAAAAAGGAATTTCAGCAACAAAATTATCATTTTTTATTTTATATACACATTTTTGGCCTACAATGTATAAAGCATCAGATTTTACACAAAACATTGGTTGTTTTATAAAATAATCGTCTCCATCAATTCCTGTTTTTATAGTTGTATATTCCTTTGTCTTAACATTGTAAACTAATAAATTCTTATCGTAATCCAACATATAAATTTTTGTTCTTTCCGCATTGAATTCGTAAAATTTAATATGTTTATTAATAATTTCATATTTATTATTTTGACCAAAAGAAAAGATAGAAGACAAAATCATAATTAATAAGATTATTTGTTTTAGTTTCATTGTTTTAGAGTTAAATATACATGCGTTTAGTTAAAAAAGCTTACACTTAGCTATTAATACCAAATTAACATCAAAATGGAATAATAGGTACGCGTTTCTATTGTTTAAAACTATTTTGTTTTAGCAATAGTACAACTAATTTTTGAAGAACAAATCTATATTTAACAGTTCCTATTTATTGTCAAGCCATTTACGAGCTTCGTTTTCACCTTCAAAAAACATTGTTGTCATTAACTTTCCTGCCGACTCCTCTACTGTTTGTTCTACAGAAACCGAAGCAAATAAATCTGAGCTTACAATATATGCTGTTTTAGTTTCATTCATTTTTGCAAGTAATGAGTTAACATTTGTATTTATCCATTCTTGCAATTCAGGAATAACAATAAAATAGAAATTTCGCATATCAATCAACAGTTTATGAGGTTGAAATTGTTCTATAAACTTTACAAGTTGAAGCATTTCTGTTTTAAACTCCTCTTCATTCATAGCTTTACTTGCTCTTGTCCATGTTTGAGTTAAAAAACTTTCGTTCTCATTATACTCTAATGTTTGAATTTCATTTTGATAATTTTCCATTTTGTAAGTATTAGTTATCATTAAAAAGTTTCATCATTTCGGTAAGTTGTTCGGCCTGAGCAGATAATTGCTCTGCTGATGCCGACATTTCTTCTGCTGAAGCAGAATTCTCTGTTGTTATATTAGATAATTGTTGTATTGAATTATTTATCATTTGTGCATTTTGATTTTGCTCTAAGCTAGCAGTTGCAATAGTCTTCATTGAATTTGCATTTTCATCTATTTCTACTAAACTTTTTTCAAGAACTTTTCCTGCTATCTGCGACATATTTTTACCGGATTTTGATAGTTTTTCGATTTCACTAGATGCAACTTTACTTTTTTCGGCAAGTTTTCTTATTTCATTTGCAACAACATTAAAGCTATCGCCAAATTCGCCAGCTTTTGATGCAATTATTGACGCATTAAGAGAAAGTATATTTGTTTGAAAAGCAATATCTGTAATTATTTCTGTTTTTAATGAAATTTGATTTACAAGATCTATTGTTTGCAAAATTACACTACTACTCTTTTTTAATTTTTCAGAAGATTTTGTTGCTTTCACATTTGTATCTTCTGCATTTGCTGTGTTATTAATAATTGTAACAAGCATTTGTTCCATTGATGAGGAAACCTCCTCGGTATTAGCCGCTTGTTTATTTGAGCTTTCCGAAATTTGCTGTGAGATTGCTGTTAATTGATTACTAGCACCTGTTAATTCAAATGCACTTAACTTTATTTTTTCAGCAACACTTTCCATTTTTAGGTTTTTCTCTTCAATTTCTAGTGTTTTTTTTGATAAATTAACTACTGCTTTATTAATAAATTGAGTAAAATAATATGTTAGTACAAATATCATAACCATTACAAACAAATATGTTATAATAGCAGTGCTTGCAGGACCAGCAACATTTTCGGGCAAATTTTCATTTGTAATAATATAAGTTATTATAGAACTTGATAACATTAAAACAAAAGAGCCTACAAATACAATACGAGTTGCAAACATTGCCGAAAATACTATTGCAAATAGAAACAGATAATAATCGTTTATAAAATAATTAAAAATTACATTATCGCTGAAATTTAAAACTGCAGATAAGGAAACGACTATACTTATAATAACTGCAAAGAAATTGCCTGCACATTTATTTTTACCTCGTTGTATGAGTATTATTAGTATAGAATACATTACTAATACTATTAAATTTGTTGTAATATTTTTGTATAATCCTTGAAATATATATATTACAATTAATGTTGAGACCAAGCCAAGATTTGCAAAACCAAGAATTAATAACAGTTTTGCTTTTCCATAAGCTATTTCGTTTTCTTTGTCTGTTCTCTTTAAAAAAAAATCAAATAGTGTTTTCATTTGTTTGTTTATTATTATTATTATTATTATCAAATTTAGTTATTTAAAGCTTTTCATATTACAGGATTATAAGGAATTGTTAATAGAAATATCGCTCCTTTTCCTTTTTCAGATTTAAGAGTAATTTTACCTCCTAATAATTTAGCATTTTCTTTGGCTATTGGCAATCCCAAACCAATACCTCCAACATTTCGGGATAAACCTTTTTCTTCTTGCGAAAAGCTACTAAATATTGTTTGTTGGCTTTCTGGCTTTATTCCAATTCCTGTATCTTTTACATATATTTCCAGTTGAGACGCATGGTCGTGCGTCTTTACAAGTTTATAACCAAGCTCGACAAAGCCTTCGAGTGTAAACTTTAATGCGTTTTCAAGTAAATTACTTAAAATTTTATTTAGTAATATAGAGTCTGTTATTATTGTACTTTCATGGTTTGGTAGTGCTTTTTTCAGATATAGCTCTATTTTCTTTTTTTTAGCTTTTTCTTCAAAAGCATTAAATAATTTTACTAATAATTTATTTAAACAGACTTGTTTATTTTCTACTATAATTTGTTTTGTTTCTAGTTTCGAAATTTCTAAAATATTGTCAATTATAAGCATTAAATTCCTTCCACTATTTTGTATTATATCTATATATTGTTTTCTCTTTTCAGCGGTTAAATTAGGTTTGTTTAAAATATTTGAGAACCCAAGTATTCCGTTCATTGGTGTTCTTATTTCGTGTGATAAATTACGTATAAATTCAGTTTTAAGTTTATCACTTTCTTCTGCTTTTTGTTTTGAAATTACTAATTCTGCTGTTCGCTTATCTACCATTTCGTCGAGATGCTCGTTATGCTGAAATAGCTCTTCTGTTTTATTTTCTAAATCTTGTTTTTGCAATAATATCACATCTTTTTGTAGTAGTATTTTTTCGTTTTTTTGATGTAATATTATATTTGCTTTTTTCTTAATTGTAAAAAGTCTAAAAACTAAAAAAATTATTGAAATTGCTATAAGAAATCCAAAAATAAATATATTTATTAATCTTTTTTGTTGTTTAATTTCTTCGGCATAAACAATATCTTTTTTTTGTTGTTCTAAGTCTGATATTTTTTTTTCTTCATTATATTTATAAAGCAATTCTAAGCTTGTTATTTTTTTTACATTGTTTTCATTAAACATACTATCGCTTAATTCTTTATACAGTAGCAGACTTTGATATGCTTTTTTATATTTTTTTGTTGCATTATATATTTTTGAAAGTAGCTGGTAATTTTTAGCTTGTCCTTCTAATATTTCATGTTCTTTAGTTAAACTAAGACTTTTTAAATTATAGTTTAAAGCCTTTTCATATCTATTTGTTTCGAAGTAAAGCTTAGCCATATAATAAAAAGAGATACTAATTTCTTCTTTATTTCCAATACTATCATTAATTTTTAATGATTTTAAAAAACATTTTAGAGCTGTATCATAACTGCCTTGAATTAAATTAATTTCACCTATATTATTTAAACATAAGGGAATTTCAAATTTATCATTAATTTCTTCGGAAATTTTTAATGATTTTTGATAATACTCAAGAGCTAACAAATAATCCCCTTGCATTTTATATATTTTTCCAACATTAATAAAATTCTCTAAAATTCCACGCTTATCATTTATTTCTTTTTTTATTTTTAATGATTTTTGGTAATAATCGAGGGCAACAGGGTAGTTTTCTTGATATTTATATATTGTTCCAATATTATTTAAACAATAGGCTATGGTTTGTTTGCTTTTTAGTTCCTTTGCTATTTCTAGGGATTGTCGAAAACACTCAAGTGCATAAGAATAATTTCCTTTAGTTTTATATATTAATCCTATATTATTTAAGCAGAATGCTATTCGTTTTTTATTTCCTAGTTCTTTATAATATTCTAAAGATTTGTTGTAATATTTAAGAGCTTTAGGTATTTCTGCTTTCATTTGCCAGTACAAACCCAGGAGAAACAGACTTTTTGCTTTGCCTCTTGCAAAACTCAACTTGTTTGCAAGAGCATTACTCTGGGTAGCATACTCAAATAATTTATCATTATTTACACGAAATAGTTTTAAAGCTATTTCATTTAATAAATTAACTCTTACTGTATCTTGATCAATATGTTGTTTCAAAATATATTCTAGGCTATCAACTTCAACTATTTGGGCATTTAATTTAGTTGAGATGGAGATAGCACCTAAAAATATAATAATAAATATTCGTATTTTCATAAATATCAATTTATTTTGTTTTTTTCAAATACAGTCTCAATATACAAATAGTTTATTTGAATATTATACACAATTAAAATTATATTTACGGTAATTGACCAACGGTGGTTTCTATATTATTAACAGTTTAAAAACTTACATAAAATATTATGAGAAATTACAAATTGTTTAAATTGATTTATAAGTAAAAATACTAGTTACTAATTTAAAACGGCTAATGTAAAGATAAAACTGCTACCTTTTCCTTCTTTGCTTTCAACCCAAATTTTTCCTCCATGCTTTTCTACAAAATCTTTACAAAGAATTAAACCTAAACCTGTTCCCTCCTCATTTTCAGTTCCTTTTGTTGATGTACTTTCGCCAATTTCAAACATTTTTAATTGTATTTGTTCCGAAATACCAACGCCTGTGTCTTCTACAGTAATTTCAAAAACTTGCTGATTATTATTAGTTCTTTGTTGTGCTTTTATTTTAATTTGCCCTCCTTTTTCTGTAAATTTTATAGCATTCGACAGTAAGTTTCGCAAAATTGTTGAAAGCATATTTATATCGGCATCAACAAAAGCACTTTCAGACACTTCATTAATTAATGTTATATTTTTTTTATCGGCTAATTGCTTTAATAATTCAAAAACATTATTGCTCAATATTAATAAGTTTAGTTTTTCTGGATTAAAGCCTAAACTACCTCTTTGTGAACGAGACCACAGCAGTAAGTCTTCAAGTAAATTATATGTATTTTGAATTCCTATGTTTATGTATGATAGTAGTTTCTTTTGTTTCTCGGGTTTAAATTCATCAAATTTTTCATTTAATAATCTAGAAAAACCTAACATTGAGCTAAACGGACTTTTTAAATCATGTGCTATTATTGAAAAAAACTTATCCTTTGTCGCATTTATTTTTCTTAACTCAGTTTCATTCCTTTTTAAGGTTTCCTCTGCTAATTTTCTATCTGTTATATCTTTTAAAACAGTTAATTTGTTACCATCCTTAAGAACAACATTACTTACTAAAAACATTTTATTACTTTCTAACTTATGCTCATATTCAAATCTTTCTTCAATTTTCAAATTTTCGTAAATACACCAGCTACATTTTTCTTGAAGATTATACATTACTTTAAAACATGATTTACCAATAGGGTTATAACCTAATTTACTACGTAGCACCGAATTAACGTAAGATATTTTATAATCATGAGTAGTTATATAAATTCCATCTTTAAATGTATCAAGTATTTTTTTTTGTCTTTCTTCATTTAATTTTATTGTTTGTTCGGCATTTCGTCTTGCAGTAAAATCTTCTTTTATTGAAAGGTAATTGATAATTTCATCTTCTTCATTTTTTATAGGGGTTATTGTAACTTGCTCCCAAAAATATTCGCCATTTTTTTTCTTATTATGAAATTCACCTTTCCAAGTTTTTCCTGCTGTAATTGTTTTCCATAATTTATTATAATATTCTTTTTCCTGTGTTCCTGCATTCAATATTCTAGGGTTTTGTCCGTGAGCTTCTTCTGCAGAATAGCCTGTTAATTCGGTAAATTTGGGGTTTGTATATTCAATATCACCATCTATATTCGTAATAACTATTACATTTGCACTTTGCTCTACTGCTATTGATAATTTTTTTATTTCGGCTTCGGCTTTCTTTCGTTCAAAAGCAGCTATTTCTAAAATTTCTTTAATCTTTATTTTCTTCAATAAAACTACTATAATAATTAGAGTTATAATAGCATATAAAATAGCTAATACTACCTGCATTATAAAATATTTTTTAATATTTTCTGCTATAACTTTTTCATCTTTATGATAAGAGAATACATAAGCTACGTGGTTTCCTTCAACATTAATTATTGACCTAAAGGAAATAATATAGTTTGCTTTGTTTATCTGATGTAATATGGAAAAGCTTTCATTATTTGCTAGTTGTTCGGCTATTTTAGAGTTTATATCTTTATCAATTTTCTTGAATATGCCTAATGTGTCATTATTATAATGTAGAAATATTTTTTCGTGCAAATAGTCATCAGAAATAAAGCTAGAGACATAATCACCTATTTTATTTGCAGATACTTTAGAGTCCACAATATCTTTTTTTATCATTAGGCCATAAGTACCTCCGTCTTGTTCTAATAATAGTCTTATAGCAAAAGAGAAGCTTATTTCAATTACACCAATATGTTTATTGTTGTAATATATGGGAAATATGTTACGAAAGCCTGTATATGTACGCCCTTCTTCAAAGCCTATTTGTCTTTGTTTTGTTGCATTTGCTGTTTTTACGGAGTATCTTACATCGGTAAGGTCATCGTCATATTTTTTGAGCCTATGAAAACGCAGGAGAACTTTATTATTGGGCAAAATAAATATAAATTGCCTAACATTAGTTAGTTTTAGTTGTTCATAAGTAGGCGATAATAAGTTATAGAGGCTGTCTCTTATTTCATTTTTTTTAATACTATCAGCTAAAATTGCATTGTTACAAAGCTCTAACACTCTGGGCTTTGTAATAATTTGACTAAAAATTGTTTGAATCATTCCTATATAAGCCCCCTGTACTGCTTTTTGCCTAACTTCTAATTCGTTAGTTTTTTCTTCTAAATAATTTGAAGTTTCAATTTTATACAAATATTCAATAAACAAAAAAGAGCTTATCTCTATAATTATAAATGCTAAAATTGCTATGAATATTTTTCTTTTTTTCATCTATTTATAAATTATTTAAAAGGTTAGATGCGACACCCGCATGCTATCTTTTTATGTATTTACTTGGGCAAAACTGCAATAATCATTTTCTTGTGTGTTAAAACTTATTTATCATGGGTGTTTCATGATTCAATTAATTCTTATAATGTTTTAGTTTAATTCTAAATATTTAACCACTATACCATTCAATGCACCCTCACTTATAGGTTTTGAAATAAAATCATTACATCCTGCTATAGATGCACGTTCTTTTTCTTCTTTTGTTGAGTATGCTGTTTGCGCAATTATTGATAAATTTGGCCTGAATTCTTTTATTAATTTTGTTGCTTCAAAGCCATTCATAATTGGCATTTTCAAATCCATTAAAACAAGGTTTATTTCTGAATTTTCTTTGCATATTTCAACTGCTTCTTTTCCATTTCTTGCATGTATTGTTGTTAGTTCATATCCAAAATTCTCGAGTAATGTATCAATATATAAATGATTTATTTCTTCGTCTTCTACAATTAAAATTGTATTAACATTAGTAAAGGAGTCATTGTTTATCATTGGCAATTTATTTTCTGAAATTAAAGAGAGCTCTATTTGTTTACCTTCAGCACTTATGGGTTTATACGGGATTGTAATAAAAAAAGTTGCACCTTCTCCTTTTTTAGATTCAAGACTAATAAACCCTCCAAGTAATTTGGCATTTTCTTTAGCTATTGATAATCCTAAACCTAAGCCTCCTACATTTTTAGATAATTCTTTTTCTTCTTGTGAAAAGCGGTCAAATATTATTTTTTGACTTTCTATTTTAATACCAATACCTGTATCTTTCACGTAAATTTCCAGAAACACAGCATTTTCACTTTTTATAATATTATATCCAAATTCTACAAAGCCTTCATTTGTAAATTTTAGTGCATTTTCAAGTAAATTACTTAAAATTTTATTTAATTTAACCTCATCTACCAATATTATACTCTCTTTGTCTTTAAGTCCTTTTTTTAAGTATAATGGGATTTTATTTTCTTTTGCTTTAATATCAAAAATTGAGAATTGTTCTAATAACAAATCATTTAAGCAAATTTTATTTTCAGAAACTTTAACTTGCTTTGTTCCTAATTGAGAAATTTCTAATATATCGTCAATTATTCTCATTAACTGATTTCCACTATTCTTGATGATAGTAATGTATTGGTTACGTTTTGTTTCTGTTAAGTCTGGCATGCCTAGAAACTCTGAAAAACCAAGAATCCCATTCATTGGAGTTCTAATTTCATGAGACATATTATTAATGAACTCCGTTTTTAAGCGATCGCTCTCTTCGGCTTTTTCTTTAGCTATTACTAATTTTTTTTCAGTAATAATTCTTTCAGTAATATTTACATTTAAAGCAATAATATTTAAAAACTTTTTATTTGCATCAAAAACAGGTTGTGCTGAGCGTAGTACATTAATACTGCTTCCATCTTTGTGAATCATTACTGCTTCTGTTAAAAAAGGCTGCCCTTCTTTTATTTCTGCAAAATTTTTCTTAAAGACATCAATTGTTTCTGCATTAACAAAATTAGTTATATGTTTTCCTATAATTTCCTCTACACTATAGCCTAACATGCGGGCAGAGCTTTGACTACAGTTAACAATAATGCCTTCTGAATTAAGTATTTCGCCTCCATAAGGTAGCATATCAAATAATTGCAGATATCGTTCTCCTATTTCAACTGCGTCTTCTTTTGCTTTTATTAATTCATTGTTGCTTTCTTTTAAAGCATCTGATGTTGAAATTAATTCTTCATTTGCAGCTCTAACTTCTTCTTCCGAAGATTTTAATTCTTCAATAAGGGAAAGATACTCTTCTGTTTGTTTTTTTATTTTTCTTTCATTTTTTTTTCGTTCTGTAATATCGAGTAAACTAAATAGTAATAGCTTTTTATCCTTGTGTTCAATAGTCATTAAATGAACTTCGCCATCCCAAATTTCACCGTTTGGTCTTTTGTGTTTCCATTCAAATAAAACTGAGTCTTTTTCTTTTGCTTCATTTATTTTTTCTAAGGCTAATTTTAAGGAATCTTCTCCATTGTATTGTGTTGGATAAGAAACATCAAGTGGTGTTTTTCCCAATACTTCTTCTTTATTTTTATAACCATATATATCTACTGCTGCTTTATTACAATCGGTATATTTATTGGTATGCAAATCCATAACAATTAAAGGAATACTTGAGTTATTAAATAATACTTTATTATAAGCATTACTTTCCTTTAATGCTTGGGTAGCAAGTTTTTGTTCAGTAATATTACGAGCAATATATAGAACTGTATTTTTAGTTTTAGGAATTGCTCTGCCTTCAAACCAAACGGTTTTACCTTCAATATTTAAGGGATATTCAATTATATTTATTTTATCTTCACATAACGATTTGCGTATAAATTCAAGAAAAACATCTGCTTCAGCCTTAGCAAAAACGTCGTGTAAGGTTTTACCAATGGTAAGAGAAGAAGGTTTAAACATTAACTCGGGAGATGTTGGAGCTATATAAATATAAGTTCCTTCATCATCGATCTCAAAAACAACATCAACCATTGCGTTAAAAAGTGTGCGTAAGTGTGTTTCATTTTCTTCAATTTGTTTTTTTGCTTCTTCGAGTTCAGCATTTGTATTTTGAATACGAATTACACTTTCATTTAGTTCTTCGTTAAGGGTTAAATATTCTTCATTTTGTACTGCAAGTTCTTCATTTAATTCTTGCATTTTTTTTTCGGCTTGCTTGCGAATGGTTACGTCTCGATAATTAATAACAATTCCTTTAACATAAGGTGAGCCTAGCATGTTTTTGCCTGTTCCTTCGAGGTAACGTAGTGTTCCATCTTTATGGTAAGATCTGAAAGATATTTGCTTAATCTCCAAAGGGCTTTTAAGGCTTGAGGCTAATTGTTGCATTAGTATCGCTCTATCATCGGCATATATAAATTCAAAAATATTTTTACCTAACATTTCGCCTACTTCAAAGCCCATAATTTTTTCGTAGGATGCACTTCTATATATTGATTTTCCTTTTTCATCTATTACAGAAATTGCATCAGTACTATTTTCTATTAAAGCTTTAAAATACTCTTCACTTTCTACTATTTTCTTATTTGTATTTCTTAATTCGTCATTTACTGCTTTATATTCTTCGTTAAGGGATGCATATTCTTCTATTTGTTTTTTTAGGTCTCGTTCTGCTTGCTTACGTTTACTAATATCGTTAAAAGTTACTTGTATTACTTTTTCATTATTAAAAACAGTTTGTTTTGCAAAAACAATAACGTCAATATGTTTACCATCAACTCTTATAAATTTTTGTTCTTTATGAAAGGGTATATTTTTTTCATAAGCATTTTTTATACCTATCACGGTAACTTCTAAGCAATTAGGATGAATAAAGTTAGAAACTGGAGTTTTGTAGGCTTCTTGGATATTTTCAATTTTCATTATTTCAAGAACTCTACTATTCATATATTTAATGTTTCCATTTACATCATGAATAACAACTCCCATTATTGCATTTTCGACTAATGCTTTATATTTTTCTTCGCTATCGCATATTGCTTTTTCAGATTTTTCTTTTTCAGCTAAATTAATTTCTATTTGATTGTTTTTATAGCTTTCTAATTCTTTTATTTTGTTTTCTAATTCTTGGTATGTCGGTTTTGCCATCATCTAATTATTATATTACATCATCAAGTTAAAATTATTTGTTATTGGTTATAATTTTTCAGTGTTATTTCAAGCACTAAGTGCTATTTAACGCGACCTACAAACCTGTGCAAAACTTTATCAATCAACAGCTTGCCGATAAATAAATATACAATTAATTTTATACTAATGCTTATTAAATATTTTAAATAATAAATATACGCAATATTTTTAATTATTCAATAAGTTGACCAAGTTTGTCATCAAAATATTATATAAAATTCTATAAAGAAAGCCTATATTCCACATTTTGTGTGAGAATATAGGCTTAAAAAATGTAAACATTTAATATTAGTTCAATTAAAATACGTTTGTACCATTGGCCTGATACGAATATTTGAAAGTGATATAACCAGAATCACCTGTTTCATTATAATAATCTAACAACATAATTTTAACAAATTTACCAGCTTCAGTCTTAAATATATATACATGATTTGATGCACTATATGTTGGCGGATGTGTATTTTCGTCGTAATCAAAAGCATTTTCGAACACTGTACTAGCTGGAGTATCTACATAGATTGGTCCCATATCGCCCATGCCAACATAAATTGAAATAATACTATCTGAAACAAAACCAGTTTCGTTAGCAATAAGTAATTCGTCAAAATTAACGACTCCTGCATCGTAGGATTCGCCCATTCCTGCAGCTGATTGCCCTCCATTTAATCTTACATGGCGAGAGTGAAATGCTATATCCCAATTATTGGAAGTGGCAAAATTAGAGCTATCAATACCACTAACTTCTGCCATTGTCGTAAACGAATAATATACCCAAACATCTGGGCTAACATTATTTTGTGTTGTTAAACTTACTGTTGCCGTAACAGCAGGAATCTCTTCTTCTTTACAAGAGATAAAAATAACGCTAATGCTTAATAACATTAGGGTAAACAATTTTACTGTGTTTCTCATAATTTTAATTGTATTTATTTGTATTTATTTATAAAATTTGTGTAAATCGATTTTAAAGCTGATAAATGCTTTTCGTCCTGGGCTTGTTGAAGTATTAAAGCTCACAATATCTGCTGTATAATTAAATATATTATCAATGCCTAATGTAATATTCAAACCGTTTTTATATTGCTGATTAACTGCGAATTTAAAAATAGTATAACCATCGAAATGTACTGGGTAAACAGCTTCAATATTTTCGCCTCTGTATTCAATCATTTCGCTAACTTCATAATTTTTTTCGCCTATATAGTTTGAAGAAAAATTAACATTTATATCATAAGCATTCTTTCTAAAATTATAGCCTAACTTTAAAGTTCCTGAGTGTGGGCTTGCCGATGAAACAAGCTCGCCTTGTGGTCTTTTATCATATAAATAACTATATGCAGTACCTAAAGAGAAATGTTTTAAGAATTTAACTTTTGTAATCAGCTCTATTCCCATAAGTTCGGACTCGCTAACATTAACGTATTGATATACTGTTTGATTATTACTCCAAACTCCATCAATTTTATTTTTCAACCAATTTTTATAAGCTGTTATTGATGTGTTAATAAAAGAATAAGTATATTCTGCCGATGCCGATAAGTAATTATTTGTTTCGGGTTTAAGATTTTCATCACCTTTTATTACAAACCATGCTATTGGCCACTCCATATATAATTCTTTTAGGGCAGGCGACCTAAATCCGTTTGCATAATTTCCTCGTAAAGTAACTTTCTTCAGTTTATACATTAATGATAGTTTAGGCGAAAAATGAGTTCCAAATGCTGAATGAATATCAAGCCTTCCACCTAAAATTATATTTAGCTTATTTGTTAAATTTATATCGTTCTGAATAAATAAAATTGAAGTTTTTGTTTCTTTTTCAACTATTTCTCCGTTTACGAACTTATCGCTTAGTAGTTTCTCTAATAAATATTCTGCTCCTGCTGTTATTTGCTGCTTTTTGCCAAAGTTAAAAACCGAAGTTAACCTAGGATTTATAATTGTATTTGAATAATTTACTTGTTTTTCGTTTAGCTTTTCAAAAAAATCAAATTTCTTGTAAATATCTGAATTACAAGACGCAATTAAACTAAAATTGTCTAAATTATAAATTAGATTTCCTCCAAAAGAATAGTCTTCAAAATTCTGAAAAACATTGTCGGGAACAAAATCGTACTGGTTATGATTATAGTACGAACCTTTAATATTTAATTCTAATTTATTATTTATTTTATAGCTAATTTTCTGATTAACGGAATAATCTTCGTAACCATCCACACCTGTAGGAAATGGGTTTAAAGAATTATGTGCTACGGTATCAATATCAATATAATTTTTGGTAATACCATATTTATCGAACAGTTGATAAGCATCAAAACTTTTTCTTATAAAATCGGTTCTTAGCTTAAATTTATTAAGGTTAAGTCCTATAGATGCAAAATAGTTATAATTAATTTTATCTAAATTATTTTTAAATGTATAGCTATAATCGTCGGTACTCAGGTTTTGATAATTTATTTCGTTAGTCTCAAATATTTTTGAGCCAAGCGAAATTTCTATTTTATGCTTAGGCTGTTTTGTTATAATATTAATTACTCCGCCCATTGCTTGCGAGCCATATAATGCCGAGGCAGCTCCTTTAACAATTTCTATTCGCTCAACATTTTCGGTATTTAATCTTGAGTAATCAACATTATAGCCACTTTCGCCAGCAAGTCTTTCTCCATCAATCAAAATGAGTATGTTTTTGGCTTCTAATCCTTGCATTTTAATATCAACACCAAAGCCACCTCTCTGAAATTCGAGTCCTGGGATGTCTTGTTCCAAAACATCTTTAACATTTGTTAGTCCCCTATTTGCTATATCTTTTGCAGTAATAACCTGTGTAATAACAGGAGCATCTTTTAACGATTTTTCAGTTCTGGTTGCAGTTATTACTATTTGATTTAGGTCGAAAATATCTTTTCTTAACTTATAAGTTATAGATTTTCCATTGTCAATAGTATCAACAATTGCTTTATAACCGTACAATGACAGTGTTATAAATGATTTACCAGTGGACAAATTCGTTACAGTTCCATTGTTACTTGTTATTTTAAAATTTTCTTTCGAGGTTTTAATATCTTGAAAAAAAACTTCCACATTAGATAATGGTAACTCTGTTTCATTATCAATAACAGTAATTATTGAATTTTGTGATTTTACTAAAATTGATGAGAAAATTGGAAAAATAATTAGAGAATATTTCATTCTATACTATTTTATATATCCATAATAGTTTTGTACAAAAACAGAAGTAAGTATGAAAAGTAAACTTAACAACCTTGCTTTATATATTTTGTATTACTATGGATACAGTTAAAAAAAATGACAATTTATACTGAAGAAGTATAATGTTTTACACGCTATTTTCGTTTTCTATTTTAGAATAAAAATGAACAATAACTATTTACAAGCTAATGTAAATTTAAAGTACCAATCAATATCCTAAATAATAATCTATAATATAATCTACACTAGACTATTAAAATATCAAAAAATACTTTTATGTGTAATTATTAAACTAGAGGAGGACCTCTTAGGAGATTTGTTGAGAATGTGTAATTAGACAAAGTAATATCTACAACAGAGAAGTTGAAAATATCTAAATAATTTATAGAAAAATAAAAATTAGATTCAACTATAAAACCGTCAAAGTCTAAATAGCTTTGTTTATCTTTATGTTTTTTGGTTAGCTTATAGCACTTTTTATCAGTTTTTTGAACTTTTGTATATTGTATGTGTGAATTATAATCGTGATTATCGCTAAGTACTCTTATGTGCATGGAAACTAAATCGCCTATAATTACCCATAAAAAAGCAAAAATCATTATGCTTATATAAGTATTATATTTAGTTGTATTTTTAGAGTTCCACATAAAAATATTAATCTGCAATAACAGTAAAAAAAAAGTTCTTAACTATTTTACAAATGTTAGTTTTTTATTTGATTAAAAAAAACAATCTAGCATTTAATATATGTTTTATACCATAAACTTTTTTGTGTATTAGTAATATCAAGTAAAAACTTACTAATTTGTCAATATTATTTTACGGGTGAAAATTCTCAGTTCGGACTAGGCTGTGAAAATAAATAAAAGAAAGCGTTCGGTTTAGGCTTTTGCCTAAGTCGTTTTATTTATACAGGCTTCCCGAAAAACGGTACAAGTTATGCCTATAAATTAAGCAAAAAACATTCCTCCTACAATTTCCTATTAGTGAGTAATAACTTACAAATTTGTCAAAATAATTTTACGGGTAAAAATTCCTTCAGAAGAAATAACTTTAACAATATAAATTCCTTGATTGAAGTTAGTTAAATCGATATATTCCAATGTGGTATTACTATAAATATTTAGCAATTGTTTTCCAGAAATATCATAAATATAAATTGTTTTTGAACCATGTAGGTCAATTGTAATTCCATTTTTTGCAGGAATAGGGTAAATTTTTAATTTATTTTCGTATAAATCTCTGATACTAGAATGTTCAGAAGCAGAAACTGTCCATTCTTGACTAATATCTAGTTCTGTATTAAAGACGGTATAAATTACAGGTCCATCTGCAAAGCTAACAGAATCGCCAGATGCAGGAAATATCTCATATCCGTCATAAATCTCAATTTCAGGCCAAACATCGGCTAAATCGGCACCTTGCTCAAGAAACAATTCAATAGTATAAAATGGTTCTGCTAATATTATTGAAGTATCAACTTGATGCGAAACAACAAAATCTAAAATATAAGGAGGAGCATTTATAACTTTAACATCCCATTCTTGTGTAATTTTGGAGTAATCATTAGTTACAGAATAAATAACAGAGCCTTGAGAGAAATCAATTATATCACCAGAAGCTGGAGTAATTTCATAACCAGCAGGAATAAAAATGTCTGGTGCTAATTCAGTCAATTCGGAATATAAAGGCATAATAATATCAATGGTATATTCTGGTTCGTTCAATATAAATGTTTCTTCTATTTGCTGATCTATATTAAAAGAAATTATTTTAGGATCAGGAGAAGCATATACTCCATAAATATTAAGAATTAACATCATATCTGGGTAGCCAACATCTGAAATATTAGTTGGAAATTCTACTCCACAATCTAATGCACAAATATAAGTATAGTCAGACTGTCCAAGATTATTTGAGCCTAGAAATAGGACATTTGAATCCTCTGTACCATCAGGTATTAGAATTTCAACAACTAGAGTTTTACCATCTGGGATTGTAACAGGATTTAATAATTCTACGCTTATAACTGAATTAGACTGGTTGTCAGCAATCATTACACTTTGCGAGCCAAGTAAAGTAAGACTATCTAATACAATTTGAGAATTGTATTGCGACATAGAGTATAAGTTGATAAAAATCTCTTGAGAGGAATTTTGTCCTGCTTGAGCTATAGCAATGGCTAAGTCAATGTTTGTAACAACCCAATCGCCATAAATATTAAATGTATTATATAAGTCAAAAGCTCTATAAAATGAATTTTCATATACTGAGGAGGATGCTGTATTACAGACAACCGAAGTATTTACATCTATATTTTGACTAAAGGAATGGGTTAACATTAAAGAGTGAGATTCTTTATTGATAACATTTTGGGCATTTACAATAGAAGTAAATGCAATTAGAATGATAATAATATATTTTCGGTTCATTATATAAGTTTTAATATATAATGCAAAAATAAAAAAAGAGGGATTAAAAATCCCTCTTTTTCGTATAAAAAATATATTTTATTATTTTTTCTCTTCTTTTTTCTTCTCTTCTGTATTTTCTACAACCTCTGCATCATCTTTAACTTCTTCTTTAACTTCCTCTACAACGTTTTCAACAACCTCTGTAGTATCAGTTTTTTTCTTAGTTCTTCTAGTTCTCTTCTTCTTAGTTGCAGTACCTTTGTCTAAGCTATAAGTTTCGTTATAATCAACCAATTCAATAATACACATATCGGCATTATCACCAAGTCTGTTACCAGTTTTTAAAATTCTAGTATATCCACCTGGCCTGTCAGCAACTTTCTTTGAAACTTCTCTAAACAATTCAGTAACAGCTTCTTTATTTTGCAATAGACTAAAAACGATTCTTCTAGAGTGAGTAGAATCAATTTTGGATTTGCTAATAATAGGCTCTACAAATATTCTTAAAGCTTTAGCTTTAGCAACAGTTGTTTTAATTCTTTTGTGTTCAATTAGGGAAATTGACATATTAGTAAGCATAGCTTTACGATGAGCCGTTTTTCGTCCTAAGTGATTAAATTTCTTATTGTGTCTCATTTTTCTTTATTCCTTATCTAATTTATACTTAGTAACATCCATTCCGAAAGAAAGAGTTCTATCAATTAATAAATCTTCAATTTCATTTAAAGATTTTTTTCCGAAATTTCGGAATTTCAATAAATCATTTCTATTGTAAACTACTAATTCACCAAGAGTGTCAACATCAGCAGCTTTTAAGCAGTTAAGAGCTCTAACAGACAAGTCCATATCCACAAGTTTAGTTTTAAGTAACTGTCTCATGTGCAATACTTCTTCATCAAACTCGTCATTTTCTTTCTTAACGTCAGAATCAAGAGTGATTTTTTCGTCGGAGAATAAAACAAAGTGATGTATTAGAATTTTAGCTGCTTCTTGAAGAGCATCTTTTGGGTAAATAGAACCATCAGTAACTATGTCAAAAATAAGCTTTTCATAGTCAGTTTTTTGTCCTACCCTAAAATTCTCAACTTTATATTTAACGTTTTTAATAGGGGTAAATATTGAATCAATAGCAATAACACCTATTTTTTCGCTAATATTAACTTGTTCTTCAGAACCAATGTACCCTCTTCCTTTTTCAATAGTAATTTCGATTTGAAGTTTAACATCTTCTTCAAGTCTGCAAATTACAAGGTCAGGATTTAACACCTCGAAAGATGACATAAATCCGTTAAGATCGCCAGCGGTAAATTCAGTTTTACCTGAAACAGTAATAACTGTGCGTTCCTCATCAAACTCTGGTACAATATTTTTAAATCTTATTTGTTTAAGATTTAAGATCATATTAGGTACATCTTCGATAACACCTGTGATTGTAGAAAATTCGTGTTCGACTCCGTCGATATGAATAGAAGTTATAGCATATCCTTCCAAAGAAGATAACAATATTCTTCGTAAAGCATTACCAACTGTTATTCCGTATCCAGGTTCAAGTGGACGAAATTCGAATTGTCCGACAAAATCGTCAGAGTTAATCATTATTACCTTATCCGGTTTTTGGAAATCTAAAATTGCCATAAATTTATCCTTATTTATTATTTTGAATATAATTCAACGATAAGTTGTTCTTTAATATTTTCAGGTATTTCGTCTCTTTCTGGTACATTAAGGAATTTTCCAGCCATTTGGCTATCATCCCATTCTAACCAAGAAAATTTAGTGTGAGATTGTCCTGCTAATGCGTCGGTTATAGTTTCTAATGATTTAGATTTTTCTCTAACACCTACAACATCACCAGCTCTCACATGATAGGACGGTACATTAACTAATTCACCATTAACAGTAATATGTTTATGAGAAACTAATTGTCTTCCACCTGCTCTTGATTTAGCTAGACCTAATCTAAAAACAACATTATCTAATCTTGACTCTAAAAGTTTCAAGAATACTTCACCAGTAATACCCTTAGTTCTAGTTGCTTTAAGAAATAGATTATAGAATTGCTTTTCTAATAATCCGTAAGTGTATTTAGTCTTTTGCTTTTCTTTAAGTTGAATTCCATATTCAGAAACTTTCTTTCTTCTCTTATTTGGTCCGTGCTGTCCTGGAGGATAATTTTTCTTTTCAAAAGCTTTATCAGCACCAAAGATTGGTGAACCGAATTTACGTGCAATTTTGGTTTGTGGGCCTCTATATCTTGCCATTTATTCTTAATTTATAATATTTCTAAAATTAAACTCTTCTTCTTTTAGATGGTCTGCAACCATTATGAGGTAACGGAGTTACGTCAATAATTTCTGTAACCATTATTCCAGAAGAATGAATAGCTCTGATAGCAGCTTCTCTACCGTTACCTGGGCCTTTCACATATACTTTTACTTTTCTTAGTCCTAATTCGTAGGCTTCTTTTGAACACTCAGTTGCAGCAGTTTGTGCAGCATAAGGAGTATTTTTCTTTGAACCTCTAAATCCCATTTTACCAGCAGAAGACCAAGAAATTGTTTGTCCTGTGCCATTTGATAGTGAGATTATTATGTTGTTAAAAGAAGAATGAATATGTGCTTGTCCTATTGCTTCTACTAGGACTTTTTTCTTCTTTAAAGCTTTAGTCTTTTTTTTCTTTGCCATGATATTACAATTACTTATTGCTCTTAATTGACTCTTCTATTCTTACGTGTTTTAGCATTATTTTTGGTATGCTGCCCTCTTACTGGTAAACCGATTCTATGACGGATTCCTCTGTAACATCCAATATCTCGTAACCTCTTAATGTTCATCATTTTTTCGGATCTTAACTCTCCCTCAATTTTGTAACTATCAACTATTATAGTTCTAATTACACCTTGCTGCTCATCTGTCCAATCTTTAACTTTAGTATTACGGTCAACGCCAGCTTTATCTAAAACTTTTTGAGCGGTAGTTTTACCTAGCCCATAAATATATGTTAAAGAGATTTCTCCTCGTTTGTTATCTGGTATATCAACACCTGCTATTCTAGCCATATTATAATTTATTAAAAATTGTTATCCTTGTCTTTGTTTAAACCTAGGGTTCTTCTTGTTTATTACGTACACTCGTCCTTTACGTCTGACAATCTTACAGTCAGCACTTCGTTTTTTTACGGATGCTCTAACTTTCATTTTATTAGTTTTTATATCTATATGTAATTCGTCCTTTTGTTAAATCGTAAGGTGACATTTCAAGCTTCACTTTATCTCCTGGAAGAATTCTAATGTAGTGCATTCTCATTTTACCTGAGATATGAGCAGTAATCACATGCCCATTTTCTAGTTCTACTCTAAACATTGCATTAGGCAATGCGTCAGTGATTATTCCGTCTTGTTCTATTGAAGATTGTTTTGCCATAATTTTATTATATTGCTGATGTACTAGGTCGTCCTTTTACTCGTCCTGATTTCATTAAACCATCGTAATGTCTCATTAATAGATGACTTTCGATATGTTGTAATGTATCAAGTACAACTCCTACAAGTATAAGTAGAGATGTTCCACCAAAGAAATATGAAAATTCATTATTTACGCCTGCTAACATTGCAAATGCGGGTAGTATAGCAACTAATGCTAAGAAAAACGAACCAGGTAGTGTAATTCTAGACATAACTGTATCGAGAAATTCTACTGTTTTTCTTCCAGGTTTTACACCCGGAATGAAACCTCCATTCTTTTTCATGTCCTCTGCCATTTGTGTTGGGTTAACAGTAATTGCAGTATAAAAGTAAGTAAAAACAACAACTAACATTCCAAAAGTAAAGTTATACCAAAATCCAGTTATACTTGAAAAAGCAGCACCTATTGCACTTGTTGTTTCAGTATCAAAACTAGTAAACATCATTGGTATAAACATTAACGCTTGTGCAAAAATGATTGGCATTACACCAGCAGCATTAACTTTTAATGGAATATATTGTCTTACACCACCGTATTGTTTGTTTCCTACAATTCGTTTTGCATATTGGACAGGTATTTTCCTGACCGCTTGCACCAGTGCTATTGTTGCGACAAAAACGAAGAATAATATAACCATTTCAACTAAAAATGCGATAAATCCACCACCGCCAGCTCCAACACGAGATACTATTTCAGCAGCAAGTGATTGAGGCATTCTAGCAATAATACCTATCATAATAATAATTGAGATTCCGTTACCTATTCCTTTGTCGGTAATTCTTTCACCTAACCACATTACAAACATAGTTCCTGCTACCATTATAACAATTGATGAAATCCAGAAAAGGTTTTCATTTTGCATTATAAAAGCGTTAGGATCTAATTGATATTTAAGGTTTACTATATAACTTGGGGCTTGAAAACCTGTTATAAGGATTGTTAAATATCTAGTAATTTGATTAATTTTGTTTCTTCCACTCTCTCCGTCTCTCTGTAATCGTTGAAAATATGGTACAGCCATACCCATTAATTGGATAACAATAGATGCTGATATGTAAGGCATTATGCCTAATGCAAATATAGAAGCATTTGCAAAAGCTCCTCCCGAAAACATATTTATCATAGCAACTAATCCGCCATCAGCCTGATTTTTCAACCCTCCTAATAATGTTGGGTCAATACCAGGAATAACAACGTGTGCACCAAATCTATATATTAATATAAGACCGAAAGTAGCTATTAGCTTATTTCTAAGATCTTCTATATTATATATGTGCTTTATAGTTTGGAAAAATTTCTTCATTAATCTAAATTTTTACAGCTTGTCCGCCAAGTTTTTCAATTGTTTCAACAGCCGTTTTAGAAAAGCCATGAGCTTTTAATTCAACTTTAACTGTTAATTCGCCATTTCCTAAGATTTTAATCTTATCATTTTTCGATGCTAAACCAGCTTTAACTAGTATATCAACATCAATAACTGATAAAGAGTTATCCTTAGCAAGTTTTTCAATTACATCTAAATTAACAGCTTTGTATTCAACTCTGTTAATATTTGTGAAACCAAACTTGGGTAATCTTCTGTGAATAGGCATTTGTCCTCCTTCAAAACCGAATCTTTTTGAGTATCCTGAACGAGATTTTTGACCTTTATGACCTCTAGTTGAAGTTCCACCTCTACCTGAACCGGCACCTCTACCAATTCTCTTTCTATTTTTAACCGAACCTTCTGCAGGTTTTAAATTGCTTAAATCCATTTTTATATATTTTTCAGGAATTATTTAACTTCCTCAACTTTAACTAAATGATTTACTTTTCTTACCATTCCGATAATTTGAGGGTTTGCCTCATGTTCTACAGTTGCACCTATTTTTCTTAATCCTAGTGCATCTAAAGTTTTCTTAGTTCTTTTTGGTGAACCAATTCTACTTCTAGTTTGCTTTATTCTTATTTTTGCCATTGTAAAAAATTTCTAACCGTTAAAAACTTTATCTAAAGTAACACCTCTGTTTTCGGCAATTGTATAAACGTTTCTTAGTTCTTTAAGTGCTAACATAGTTGCTTTAACTAAGTTATGCGGGTTTGAAGAACCTTTTGATTTTGCTAAAACATCTGTTACACCTGAACTCTCGAGTACCGCACGCATTGCACCACCCGCTTTAACTCCTGTACCATGTGAGGCAGGAATTAAAAGGACTCTTGCACCACCAAATTTGGCAGTTTGTTCGTGTGGAATAGTTCCGTTAAATACAGGTACTTTAAATAGATTTTTTTTAGCATCTTCGACACCTTTTTGTATTGCAGAAGTAACTTCACCTGCTTTACCTAATCCGTATCCTACTACGCCGTTTTCATCTCCAACAACAACAATAGCTGAGAAACTAAATGTTCTACCACCTTTTGTAACTTTTGTTACTCGGTTTATAGCTACGAGTCTGTCTTTTAATTCTAAATCGGTATTTCTTACCTTTTTCATATTACTTTTTGACATAGTTCTCTAAATTTTAAGTCCTGCTTTTATTGCAGATTCTGCTAATGCTTTTATTCTACCGTGAAATAAATATCCTCCTCTATCAAAAACTACACTTGCAATGCCAGCTTTTTTAGCTTTGTCAGCAATCTTAGCACCAACTAAAATTGCTTGATCTGCTTTGTTAGTATCTTTCTTTTCAATAATATCTTTTTCTTTTGAAGAAGCAGATAATAAAGTTATTCCGTCAGTATCATTAATTAATTGAGCATAAATATTTTTATTACTCCTAAATATAGATAATCTAGGACGCTCTGCAGTACCAGCTATTTTTTTTCTGATACGTCTTTTTATTCTTAATCGTCTATCGCGCTTAGTTAAAGCCATTTCCTTAATTATTTAAATGATATTTTCTATTATTCAGATGCTGATTTACCAGCTTTTCTTCTTACATATTCATCTTTAAACCTTATTCCTTTACCTTTGTATGGTTCAGGTTTTCTGTATGAACGAATTTTTGCAGCCACTTGACCTAAAAGTTGTTTGTCTGCACTAGTAAGAGTAATAAATGCATTAGCTCTTTTTTCTTGTACTACAGTAACTTTAACCTCCTTAGGAAGTTCAAATACAATTGGGTGAGAAAATCCTAAAGCTAATTCTAAGATTTGCCCTGTTACAGTTGCTTTATAACCAACACCTATAACTTCCATTTGTTTTGTAAATCCTTCTGATACTCCAATAATCATATTGTTTATTAGAGAACGGCTTAATCCGTGAAAGGCTTTATGTTCTTTAGTATCGCTTGGGCGAGCAACAGTTAATGTACCATCTTCAACTTTAATAGCCATAATAGGACTTATTGGTTGAACTAATTCTCCCACTTTTCCTTTTACAGTTACTACATTCTCTTTCGAAACTTGTACTGTTACACCTGCCGGTATACTTATTGGTAATTTTCCTATTCTTGACATTGCTCTATTTTAATATACGTAACATAAAACTTCACCACCAACATTAAGTTTAGTAGCTTCTTTATTAGTCATTACTCCTTTTGAGGTAGAGATAACAGCTATACCAAGGCCGTTTAAAACTCTGGGCATTTCATTTGCACCTGCATATTTTCTTAAACCAGGAGTACTAACTCTCTGAATTTTCTTTATTGCTGGTGTTTTTGTTCTAGGATGGTATTTTAATGCAATTTTGATTGTGCCTTGTTTATCGTCTTCTTCAAATTTGTAACTTAAAATATAACCTTGATCAAATAGTATCTTTGTAATTTCCTTTTTTAAATTAGAACTAGGAATTTGCACAACTCTAAGTTTTGCCATTGCGGCATTTCTAATTCTAGTAAGATAATCTGCAACTGGATCTGTAAACATTTTTAATAATTTTTAATTTGTGATTACCAACTTGCTTTTTTCACTCCAGGAATAAGCCCTTGTGAGGCCATTTCACGGAATGTAATTCTGCTTAGTCCGAACTGTCTCATATAACCTTTAGGTCTTCCTGTTAGACTGCAACGATTGTGTAGTCTAGTAGTTGAAGAATTCTTAGGTAACTTTTGTAAACCTATAGAATCGCCTTCAGCCTTAAGTTTAGCTCTTTTTTCAGCATATTTGTCAACTAATTTCTTGCGTTTTACTTCACGCGCTTTCATTGATTCTTTAGCCATTGTTTCTTAATTTATTTTTTAAAAGGAAATCCAAATTGTTTTAATAATGCGTATCCCTCTTCGTCTGTATCAGCAGAGGTTACAAATGTAATATTCATTCCGATAATATCGCTCACTTGATCTAAAATTATTTCGGGGAATATAATTTGCTCTTCAATTCCTAAAGTATAGTTTCCTTTTCCATCCAATTTACTTGGTATTCCTCTAAAATCCTTTATCCTAGGAATTGCTACAACTAACAATTTTTCCAGAAATTCATACATTCTGTCTCTTCTTAGAGTAACTTTTACACCAATTGGCATAAATTCTCTAAGTTTGAAATTTGAAATATTGCTTTTTGAGTTACGCTGTACAGCTTTCTGTCCTGCAATAAGAGTTAATTCCTCTTGTGCGTTTAAGATAAGTTTTTTGTCTGCTACAGCTTTACCAATTCCCTGATTTAAAACTATCTTTTTTAATTTAGGAACTTGCATAACGCTTTTGTATCCAAACTCTTGTTTAAGATTTGGAACTATATCGTTAAGATATTTTGTCTTTAATGTAGGAATATTATTCTCCATTATTTAATCTCTTGTTTGTTCGACTTTGTTGACTTTTTTGAAAAACGAACTAATTTTCCGTCTCTTTCTTCTCTTCCAATTCTTGTAGCTTTACCAGTTTCTGGACAAACTAACATCAAGTTGGATATATGAAGTGGGGCCTCTTTCTTTATTACTCCACCTTGCGGATTTTCTGTATTAGGTTGTGTATGTTTTGAAATAACATTTACACCTTCTACTATGGCCTTGTATTTACTTGGGAAAACTTCTAATACTTTTCCTTGCTTCTTTCTATCGTTTCCAGAAATAACAAAGACCATGTCTCCTTTTTTAATATGTAGTTTCTTGTTCATAAGAATATACTTTTATTGTTATAATACTTCAGGAGCTAACGAAATAATTTTCATATTCGTCTTTCTCAATTCTCTAGGTACTGGGCCAAAAACTCGAGTTCCTCTCATTTCGCCAGCTGCGTTAAGCATTACTACAGAATTATCGTCAAATCTAATATATGACCCGTCTGCTCTTCTTATTTCTTTTTTTGTTCTAACAACTACTGCTCTAGAAACTGCTCCTTTCTTTATTTCACCTGCGGGTAAAGCACTTTTAACGGCAACTACAACAACGTCTCCAATACTAGCATAACGCTTTTTGGTTCCGCCTAATACTCTTATCACCAGTACTTCTTTAGCTCCGCTATTATCGGCAACATTTAATCTACTTTCTTGTTGTACCATGATTACTTAGCTCTTTCTATGATTTCAACTAATCTCCAATTTTTCAATTTGCTTAGTGGTCTTGTCTCCATTATTCTAACTTTATCACCAACCTTGCAAGTATTTTCTTCGTCGTGAGCAATATAGTTTTTTGTTTTAGTAACAAATTTACCATATTTAGGATGCTTCAATTTTCTGCTTACTAGTACAGAAATAGATTTTTGCATCTTATCACTTACTACGACACCTGTTCTTTCTTTTCTGAGATTTCTTTTTTCCATTTTAGTATCTTTATTTCGATCTTGCTTCACTGTTTTCTCTCTGTCTCAATTCAGTTTTTAATCTTGCGATGAATCTTTTTGATTCAGTGATTTTGTGAGGATTATCAAGGCTTGATACTTTATGATTGATTCTCAAGCGAATTAGAAGTGTCTTTTCTTCTTCGATTTTTACGATAATCTCCTTTTCTGTTAAATCTTTTATTTCAGAGTTCTTCATTATTCTTCGGTATTTTCAATGTAATCTCTTCTGATAACAAATTTAGTTTTTACAGGCATTTTCTGAGCGGCTAATCGTAAAGCTTCTTTTGCAACGTGCAAAGGTACTCCATCTGCTTCAAAAATAATTCTACCTGGTGTAACTCTGGCTACAAACATTTCTGGTTCACCTTTACCTTTACCCATTCTAACTTCTGCAGGCTTTTTTGATATTGGTTTGTCAGGAAATATTCTAATCCATATTTGTCCTTCTCTCTTCATGTATCTTGTAACTGCCTGACGTGCAGCTTCAATTTGTCTTCCATTAACCCAAGTAGTTTCAAGAGACTTTATTGCAAATGATCCAAATGCGATGGTATTTCCTCTTCCGGCATTACCTTTCATTCTTCCTTTTTGCTGCTTTCTGTATTTAGTTTTTTTGGGTTGTAACATTATTCCAAAATTTCAAATGTGTGATATCTAATTTCTTTTCTTTCTTCTAAATCCACCTTGTGGTCTATTTGAAGTTGGCTTTCTCTTTTTCTTATCGAAATCAGGACTTAAGTCTTGTTTTCCGAATTTTTCTCCTCTACAAATCCAAACTTTAATTCCAAGTAAACCTACTTTAGTAAGAGCTTCTGCATGATTATAATCGATATCAGCTCTTAGTGTGTGTAATGGAGTTCTACCTTCTTTATACATTTCAGATCTTGCCATTTCAGCTCCGTTCAAACGCCCAGAAACTAAAATCTTAATACCTTCAGCCCCCATTCTCATTGTTGACGCAATTGACATTCTAACTGCTCTTCTATAAGCAATTTTTCCTTCAATTTGTCTTGCAATGTTCTCAGATACAATAACTGCATCTAATTCAGGTTTTTTAATTTCAAAAATATTAATTTGAATATCTTTTCCTGTAATGTTTTTCAATTCCTCTCTTAACTTATCAACTTCCTGCCCTCCTCTACCTATAATAATACCAGGTCTTGATGTAGTAATAGTTACTGTAACAAGTTTAAGTGTTCTTTCAATGATAATTTTTGAGATTCCTGCTTTAACAAGACGTGTTTTCAGGTATTTTCTAATTTTTGAGTCTTCGTAAATCTTGTCAGCATATTTTTTGCCGCCATACCAGTTTGAATCCCAACCTCTGATAATACCTAGTCTGTTACTAATCGGATTTGTCTTTTGTCCCATTATTTAATTTCTTTACTGTCAATATATAAAGTTACATGATTTGAACGCTTCCTTATTCTGTGAGCTCTTCCTTGTGGTGCAGGTCTGTATCTTTTAATCATCCCAGCTGCATCTACTTGTATGTTGCTTACAATAAGGTTACTTTCATCGGCTCTTTTTCCAGAGTTTTTAACTTCCCAATTTGCAATTGCAGATTTTAAAAGTTTTTCTAGTCTGAAAGAAGCGTCTTTAGGACTAAATCTTAAAATATCTAAAGCTTTTAAGACTTCTTTTCCTCTAATCATATCGGCAACGAGTCTCATTTTTCTAGGAGAAGTAGGGCAATTGTTTAATATTGCGAAATACTGCTCTTTCTTAGCTTCTTTTATTTGTTCAGCTCTTTGCTTTTTTCGTGCACCCATCGCTTTCTATTTTTTCTTTTTGTTATCTTTATGTCCTCTATATGTGCGAGTAGGTGAAAATTCGCCTAATCTGTGTCCTACCATATTTTCGGTAACATATACAGGTATAAATTTGTTTCCATTATGTACTGCAATTGTTTGACCTACAAAATCAGGAGAAATCATAGAATTTCTAGCCCAAGTTTTAATAACTTGCTTTTTTCCTGACTTACTCATAGCCTGAACTTTTAAATCCAGCTTATAGTCTAAATAAGGTCCTTTTTTGAGTGATCTGCTCATATCTTAGTGGTTATTTTTTACGTTTCTTAATTTTTCTTCTTTCTAAGATAAACTTATCAGAATCTTTTTTACCTCTAGTTCTAAAACCTTTAGCAAGAACTCCATTTCTAGATCTTGGATGTCCTCCAGAAGAACGTCCTTCTCCACCACCCATTGGGTGATCAACTGGGTTCATTGCTACACCTCTTACTCTAGGTCTGCGTCCTAACCATCTTGAACGTCCAGCTTTTCCTGATCTCTCTAATGCGTGATCAGAGTTTGAAACTGTTCCAATAGTTGCTTTACAAGTTACAAGAATTTTTCTAATTTCTCCAGAAGGCATTTTAACGATACCGTATTTTCCTTCTTTAGAAACTAATTGTGCGTAAGTTCCTGCACTTCTAGCAATTTCAGAACCTTTACCTGGTTGTAATTCAATACTATTTATTATTGTTCCTAATGGTATTTCAGATAAAAATAATGCGTTTCCTATTTCAGGAGCAACACCTTTTCCAGATAATATTTCTTGCCCAACTTTTAAACCGTTTGGAGCAATAATGTATCTTTTTTCACCGTCTTTATAAACAATTAAAGCTATTCGAGCTGTTCTGTTAGGATCATACTCAATAGTTTTAACGATTCCGGGTATAAGATCTTTATCTCTTTTGAAATCAATAATTCTGTATTTCTGCTTGTGACCTCCGCCAATATACCGCATTGTCATGCGTCCTTGATTGTTTCTTCCTCCAGATTTTGTCTTTCCGCTTAACAAGGATTTTTCAGGTTTTGAAGAAGTTATTTCTTCAAAAGTATTGGCTATCTTATGTCTCTGTCCGGGAGTTACCGGTTTTATTTTTTTTACTGCCATTTTACCTTAAATATTGCTGTAAAAATCAATTGAATCGCCATCAGCTAAAGTAATAATTGCTTTTTTGTAGGAATTTGTTCTTCCTTTCACAACACCACCTTTAGTATTTCTAGATCTAACTTTACCACCATAATACATAGTATTTACGTTATTTACGGTAACATTATATAAATCTTCAACAGCTTTCTTGATTTCAATTTTATTAGCTTGCTTCTTTACGATAAATCCGACTCTGTTTAACTTTTCAGTTAAACCTGTCATTTTCTCGGTAATTATCGGTTCTATCAAAATGCTCATAACTCGTTTTTATTCTTGATTTATACCAAAATTTGTGTTAATACTGCTAATTGAGCTTTCAGTTAAAACTAAAACAGAAGTATTCATTACATTGTATGTGTTTAATTCTGAAACAGCTAACACTTGCGTTTTTTTCAAATTTCGGGCTGACAAATATATGTTTTTATTTTTATTTGAAAGCACTAAAAGTGATTTTTTATCAGCAATTTTCAAATTATTTTTCAAATCAATATATTGTTTTGTCTTAGGTGCCTGAAAATCAAAATCTTCCACGATAATAATATTTTTATTAACGGCTTTATAAGTTAAAGCAGATTTACGAGCTAATTGTTTAACCTTTTTGTTAAGTTTAAAGCTATAATCTCTTGGTCTTGGGCCGAAAATTCGTCCACCACCTCTAAACACAGGACTTTTACGGCTACCTGCACGAGCAGTACCTGTTCCTTTTTGTTTTTTAATTTTAACGGTACTATAGGCCATCTCTCCCTTTTCTTTGGCTTTATGAGTTCCTTGTCTTTTATTTGCTAGGTGTTGTTTAACATCTAAGTAAATAACATGATCATTAGGTTCTATTCCAAAGATTGCATCTTCTAACACAATTGTTCTGCCTGTATCCGTTCCTGATATATTTAATATATTAAGTTCCATTATTTTTCAATTAATATGTATGAACCTCTAGAGCCGGGTACTGACCCTTTAACAACTATTAGGTTTTGTTCTGGAATTATTTTAAGAATTTTCAAATTTTGGATTTTCACAGTATCTCCACCCATTCTTCCAGCCATTCTCATGCCTTTAAAAACTCTTGATGGATAAGATGATGCTCCTAGTGAACCAGGCGCTCTCAATCTGTTGTGTTGTCCGTGAGTTGCATCACCAACTCCTTTAAAATTATATCTTTTAACAACTCCCTGAAATCCTTTACCTTTAGATATTCCAGTTACGTCAACCCATCCGTTTTCGTCAAAAATGTCAACAGTAATTACATCTCCAAGAACGTATTCTTTCATGTAATTTGAAAATTCTAAGACTTTTCTTTTAGGAGTAGTCTTAGCTTTCTTAAAATGACCTTTCTCTGGAGCATTTGCTCTTTTCTCTTTTTTGTCATCATACGCTAACTGTAGCGCATCATAACCGTCATTTTCTACTGTTTTCACTTGTGTAACAACGCAGGGTCCGGCTTCTAAAACAGTGCATGGGATACTTTTCCCCTCGACACTGAAAATGGATGTCATTCCAATTTTTTTACCAATTATTCCGGCCATTTTCTTTATTTATTACTAGTTAAAAATAATTATACTTTAATTTCTACTTCAACACCACTTGGAAGTTCTAATTTCATTAATGCATCAACTGTTTTTGGTGTTGAGCTATAAATATCAATTAGTCTTTTGAATGATGATAACTGAAACTGTTCTCTTGCTTTTTTGTTCACAAAAGTTGATTTCAATACAGTAAATATCCTTTTATGAGTAGGAAGCGGTATTGGTCCGCTTACTACGGCTCCTGTTGCTTTTACTGTCTTTACGATTTTTTCAGCTGAATTATCAACTAAGTTATGATCGTAGGATTTTAATTTTATGCGAATCTTTTGAGCCATTTTTACTTTATTATATGGTTATTCAACGTTTCCTGTTACTTTATTTATAATTTCTGTTGCAATTTTTTCGGTTACTCCTTCATAATGTGAAAATTCCATTGTTGAAGTTGCTCTTCCAGAACTTAGTGTTCTTAAAACTGTAACATATCCAAACATTTCAGATAAAGGTACTGTGGCTGTTACTGCTTTTACATTAAGCTTGTCGGCAGTTCCTGCAATACGTCCTCGTCTTCTGTTTACATCTGATATAATATCACCCATATTTTCTTCTGGAGTTAATACCTCCATATTCATTATAGGTTCCATAATAACAGCTCCTGCTTTTTTTGTTGCATGTTTAAATGCTTGCACTGCTGCTATTTCAAACGAAAGAGCGTCGGAGTCAACATCGTGGTATGAACCGTCAAAAAGTGTTACTTTTAAGCTATCCATTGGAAAACCGGCTAAAGGACCATTCTTCATTGCTGTAGTAAATCCTTTTTTTACTGCTGGTATAAATTCTTTTGGAACTGCTCCTCCTCTTATTTTGTCAACAAATTGTAGTCCAACTTCATCTTCGTCAGCTGGTTCAATTATAACGCTAATGTCTGCAAATTTACCTCTACCACCTGATTGCTTTTTGAAAGTTTCTCGGTGTTCTATTGATTTAGTAATTGCTTCTTTATATGCTACTTGAGGTCTTCCTTGATTACATTCTACAGAGAACTCTCTTAGTAATCTATCAATTAAGATTTCAAGATGTAATTCACCCATTCCAGAAATAATTGTTTGTCCTGAAGTTGGGTCAATAGTAACAATAAAAGTAGGATCTTCTTCGGCAAGCTTATGTAGTGCTATACCTAATTTGTCTAAATCTTTTTTAGATTTTGGTTCAACTGCTATACCAATAACTGGTTTAGGAAATGAAATTGTTTCTAGAACAACTTGCTTGTTTTCAGCAGATAATGTATCTCCTGTAACAACATCCTTAAAGCCAACTACTCCGCAAATGTCTCCAGCTCTAACTTCGTCTTTCTTCATTTGCTTATTAGCATGCATTTGATATATATGCGATATTCTTACTTTTTGTCGAGTTCTAGGATTATAAACAAATGATCCTGATTTCAACACACCTGAATATACTCTAACATAAGCTAATCTTCCGACAAATCTATCAGTCGCTATTTTAAATACGATTGCTGAAAGAGGTTCGTCAACATCTGGTTTTCTAATAACCTTTTCGTCGTTTTTAGGATTTATTCCTTCAACAGGTGCTATGTCAGTTGGTGCTGGTAAAAATTCTACAATTCCGTCTAGTAAGCGTTGAATTCCTTTATTTTTAAATGCAGAACCGCACATAACAGGAATAATTCTTCTATCAAGAACTGCTTTTCTAGTTGCAGCCATAAAATCTTTTTCAGAAATAGAATCTCTATCGTCAAAAAATCTTTCAAGCATTTCTTCGTCTTGCCCTACGATTTCTTCAATAAGATTTTCTCTCCATTTTTCAGTCTCTTCTTCCAGTTCTTCAGGAATATCAACGTATTTGTAGTCAACTCCAACTTTGTCGTCTTCGTGCCAAACAATTGCTTTTCTTTCAATTAAATCAATAATTCCAATAAAATCGTCTTCCGATCCTATAGGAATTTGAACTGGTACTGCGTTGCCACCAAGTCTTTCTTTAATTTGATCTACAACGGAAAAATAATCTGCTCCTATGCGATCCATTTTATTAACGAAAGCTATTCGCGGCACTTCATATTTATCGGCTTGTCTCCAAACTGTTTCAGACTGAGGTTCAACACCACCTACAGCACAAAATACAGCAACGGCTCCGTCAAGTACTCTTAAAGATCTTTCAACCTCAACAGTAAAATCAACGTGCCCTGGAGTATCGATAATATTAATTTTATATTTATCGTCGTTAAAGTTCCAGTAGGTGGTTGTAGCAGCAGATGTTATAGTAATACCTCTTTCTTGCTCTTGTTCCATCCAGTCCATAGTGGCTGCGCCGTCATGAACTTCTCCAATTTTATATGTTACACCGGTATAAAACAATATACGCTCAGTAGCGGTTGTTTTTCCTGCATCAATGTGTGCCATGATGCCGATGTTTCTCGTATGTTTTAAATCTGTTGCCATTTCTTAATTAAAACCTAAAGTGTGCAAATGCTTTGTTAGCTTCGGCCATTCTGTGCATATCTTCTTTCTTCTTAAATGCTCCGCCTTCTTCTTTAAATGCGTCAAGTATTTCGCTTGCAAGTTTCTCACTCATAGACTTACCTTTACGGCTACGTGCATAAGTAATAAGACTTTTCATACTTACGGCTACTTTTCTATCAGATCTAATTTCCATAGGAACTTGGAAGGTTGCACCTCCAACTCTTCTTGACTTTACTTCTACATGAGGAGTAACATTTTCAAGAGCTTTCTTCCATATATTTAGAGCAGATTCTTCAGTATCTTTCTTTCTTTTTTCTACAAAATCTAATGCTCCGTAAAATATTTCGAAAGAAATAGTTTTTTTTCCACTTAACATTAAGTTGTTAACAAATTGTGTTACTAATTTGTCGTTAAATTTTGAATCGGGTACAATTTCCCTTTTTTTTGCGCTAGCTTTTCTCATGTCTTAAAAAATCAATATTTATTTCTTTTTAGGAGCTTTAGTTCCATATTTTGAACGTCTCTGTGTTCTTCCGTCAACGCCTTGAGTATCTAATGTACCTCTTACAATATGATATCTTACACCTGGTAAATCTTTTATTCTTCCGCCTCTTACTAATACAATAGAGTGTTCTTGTAAGTTATGACCTTCTCCTGGTATGTATGCATTAACTTCTTTACCATTTGTTAATCTAACCCTTGCAACTTTTCTCATTGCTGAATTTGGTTTCTTAGGAGTTGTTGTATAAACTCTTACACACACACCACGTCTTTGAGGGCATGAGTCTAACGCAGGAGATTTACTCTTCTTTACTACTCGCTTGCGTCCGTTTCTTACTAATTGTTGAATTGTAGGCATATATAATTATTGTGTATAATGTTGTTAATTTCGGCTTGCAAAGGTAAAATTATTATTTTTTAAAACAACTCTTTAGCATATTATTTTTTCAAATAAATATTTATACTTAATAAAGTTTTGCCATTTTAATTAAAAACAATTTTACCCTTACAGCTTAAAAAATGCAAAGTTATGATTTTTTTTTTAATATGCCTTAAACTATATAATATAAAATTTATATATTTTCATGAAATTGATATATTTAGATGTATTATAATCTAAATTAATAATTAGCATCCAAAATTTATATATATTTTATTGATATTCTTTAGTAATTATATAATAGGGTTTACAAAGTGTGTTTAACCTAAAAAAAGACTGTATTTTAATTTCGAAATAAATTTGCTAATTTACTGATTATAAGTCGATGATATTATTAAGCTTTTATAAAGACATTTAGCACCGACACTTTTTGTATAAATCTAACTTTATCATTGTTCAAATAAATTATTTTTCAATTTTATTAACAAATTTATTACCTATTATAATATAAGGTATAAATATTTATTTTAAAATGTTGATGAAGTATTGAAAGTTAATGTTTTTTTTTTTATGTTTGCAAGTGAATACATTTTTTATAACATTTAAATACAAAACCATTTAAAATGAAAGTTTATAAAACAGGAGACATACGAAATGTAGCATTAATTGGAAATGCAGGGTCAGGTAAATCTACTTTTGCTGAAAATATGCTACTTAAAGGCGGTAAGATTTCTCGAAGAGGAACAATAAATGCAAAAAGCACAGTATCGGATTATAGAGCAGTTGAACACGAGCAAGGTGGTTCTGTATATTCATCAGTAATGAATACTGAATGGGAAGGAGTTAAGATAAACATTCTTGACAGCCCAGGTGCTATAGATTTTGTTGGAGGAGCGGTTTCGTCTCTTTCAATGGCAGACACTGCTATTATGTTTATAAACTCACAAAATGGTATTGAAGTAGGTACAGAAATTCACTGGAGACAAGCCCAGAAATTAAATAAGCCTATAATGATAGTTGCAAATCATTTGAACCATGATAAAACAAATTTTGAAAAAACGATTGACGAAGCTAAAGAAAAATTTGGTAAAGGTGTTATATTAGTACAATACCCAGTTAACCAAGGTCCTGATTTTAACGCCATTATTGACGTTATTATGAGAAAAATGTACACTTGGGATAAAGATGGTGAAAATTATAAGGAAACTGATATTCCTGAAGAAGAAGTAGAAAAAACTGAAAAAATTAGAAGTGCTTTAACTGAAGCTGCTGCTGAGAGCGATGACGCTTTAATGGAAAAATTCTTTGAAACAGAGACATTAACTGAGGATGAAATGAGAGCTGGTATTCTTGCGGGAATACAAAATGGTGAGCTATATCCTGTAATGTGTGCTGCAGCAGACAAAAACATGGGTACTAAAAGAATTTTAGATTTCATTAAAAATGCAATGCCTTCACCAGATATTGCAAAGCCATCGATTACTAAAGAAGGCGAAGAAATTAAATTTGACTCTGAAGGGAAAAAATCAATTTTTATATTTAAAGTTTCTATAGAGGAACACTTAGGCGAAGTTCTTTATTTTAGAGTAATGTCTGGAACTATTTCTGAAAGTGAAGACTTAATAAATACAATTTCAAACTCGAAAGAACGTATTTCTCAAATTTTTGTATCAAACGGTAAAACAAGAGAAAACGCTACAACAATGCATGCTGGAGATATTGGAGCCACTGTAAAATTAAAATCGACAAAAGGAGAGCATACACTTGCTGAAAAAGGCACCGATTATATTTTTGAAAACATTAAATATCCAAATCCTAAATATAGAGCTGCAATTAAAGCTATTGATGAATCTGATGAAGAAAAATTAGGTGAATATTTACACAGATTAAGAGACGAAGATCCTACTTATATTCTTGAATATTCAAAAGAATTAAAGCAATTAATTTTGCACTCACAAGGAGAACACCATTTGAATACATTAAAATGGCACTTAGACAATATTTATAAAATTCAAACAGAATTCATTTCATAAAAAAAGAAAAACTAAATAGTAAAATTATTGTTAACTGTTTCATTATTGTTGGTTTTTAGAAAAAAATAATTGTATATCACTAAAAACAACGAAATTGTATTAATATTATTACAATAATGTATAAATTCTAAATTAAAGTTTTATAAATAGGGTAAATATTCTCTGTCAGTATTTAGAATATGACCAATAAGCCAATTTTTTAAAAAAGTTAGCATTTCTATAAAAGTTTTATGACTACATTCTTTATAAGTGTTCTGAAACTCAATAACTTTTTCTTTAAACTCAGTATGGATTTTGAGATGCTCTTTGGTAAAAGGATATTTACTGTTCTTAAAAAGCTTTTCTTCTGTTATAAAATGATATTCGGAATATTTTATTAAATCATTAATAATAATATGCTTTACTGCCAAATATTGTGATGCTGTAACTAAAAAAAGAGTAGAAATATGAATTTTATGAAAAAATCATATTTTTCATAAAAATTTCTCACATCTCTTTAAAGATATTGAAATTTTGAGCAAAAAAGTAAAAAAAGAACATAAGAATAGTAGTAATACCTAAAAATAGCATATTGTAATGACACTGAAATTATTACTTGCTCATATCCTTAAATATATACAAGTTCTTCATAGGTTTTGAAAAGATTTTTAAATCTAGGATAAGATTGATTATCTGCTAAAGAACACTCCATCATTTCCTCTATTTTTACTTGTTTAAATAAATTTTTAAATCTAAACCAGTTTAAATAATTATCTAGGTATTTTGTAGAAACACC
>JAOZLS010000348.1 GCA_029934705.1 Bacteroidales bacterium
TTAAGAATTTTCCATTTAGATAAGAAAAATTTTGCAAGTGCAATTTTTTCGCAAAATAATGAAAAGACAAGGGTTGACTTTAGAAATTACGATAGAGAAACTCCTAATAGATTAGTTCCATACACCTTACCACAGAATATTGATAAAGCAATAAATAAGTTTATGTCGAGTATTAATATGAGGTCTGGTTCTATTGATATAATTGTAGATGATAATTTAGATTATTATTTCTTAGAGGTAAATCCAATAGGTCAGTTTAATATGGTCTCGGGACCTTGTAATTATAATATAGAAAAATATATTGCAGATTATTTAATTTCATAAAATTATGGATAAACAGCAAATTTTAGACAAAATACAAGAGTTAAAAGAAAAACTACCATTACACGCAAAATATTGGGAAGTTCGAGATGTTAAAGAAAGTGTAGGCATAGTTAGCATGGAAAAATACCATAGTAAAAATGTATTTGTTGATGAACTGTATAAACCACTAAGTATTAACCCACTTGAAAAATGAAAGATAAATATTTAATAAAGTTTGCCGATTGCATTCCTGTAAAAGGCGATAATAGAAGTACTATCTGTGATTTAACT
Source organism: Bacteroidales bacterium (assembly GCA_029934705.1). Taxonomy (GTDB): domain Bacteria; phylum Bacteroidota; class Bacteroidia; order Bacteroidales; family JAADGE01; genus DZBS01. The sequence continues at coordinate 595 of JAOZLS010000348.1, forward strand.
CGCAATACTTTTGATTTTATTCCTAATGATATGTTCGATTTTTTGGATACAAACAATAAACTATCATTAGAAAAAATAATGAGTAAATATAATGAAACAGATAAAGTAATTGTAAGTGAATATTTAGAGTTTTTAGAAAAAAAAGAATATATTTTTTATGGAGCAAAGGATGAAATTGAATGTTTTCCAGACATTGAAATAAAATTTGAAAAGCCATACAAACTATTAACTGCAATAATTGAAATGTCTGATGATTTGTCAATTATAGAGTCTGCTGTTAACCAAATCATCCCTTTGGGCGTTAAATATATTCAATTAAGAAGTTTAACTAATATTAAAATTGAAGTTTTAGATAAAATTTTGTCACTTTTTTTAGAAAGTAGTATTGAACGTATAGAAATATTTATTCCATTTTCCGAAAATCAGACAAAGGAACAATTTGAAACACTAATTGATAAACATTTGCGTATATCCACAATTAATATTTTTGCAGCACCATTTTCTGAAGATATTTTAAGATGGCGAAGTAAATTATTATTTTCAGAAAAAGAAATAACATCGCATAGTCTTTTTAGTTGCTCAAGGTGTAAGACATTTAGAATTAATGTTGAGTTTTTTACGGAAGCTAATTTTTTCAATGTTTATTTTAATAATAAAGTTTCCATTAGTAAAAATGGTGATATAAAAAATTGCTTGTCTTTCGATAAAAGTTTTGGTAATATAAAGTCAGATAAAATAAGTAATATTATTAAAAAAGCAAATTTTACAGAGCTATGGTATGCAACAAAAGATATTACAGCCGAATGTAAAACATGCGAATTTCGTTTTATTTGTTTTGATAGTTCAGATGTATTTTATAATGGCTCGGACTATGAAAGAGCTGAAAAATGTAATCATAAATTATAATTTAAATAAACAGATGAAACAATTTCTTTTAACATTAATATTACTGTTATTCATAAATACAACTTTTTCTCAAAACTTAGTATTAAATCCTAGTTTTGAGGAGGGCGAAAATCTTAGTACAAAGCATTCATTTGGTCTAGGAAGTGCTAATGTTTGGGATTTTGTAATTTCACCTTCATTCCATTTTCATAAAAAAGCAAGAAATAATGGTTACTTCGGACCATTAGATTTTCATAAAAAAGCATTTGATTTAGGTTATACTGTACCATTTAATTTTATAGGAAAACAATATCCTCGAACTGGCGATGCTTATATTGCAATTCAGCCATATAACCCTAGATATAATACAGATGGAATCGCAAATGTTATAATTGAAGGCGAATTGACAAGAAAACTAAAAAGAGGGTACAAATATTACGTGGAATTTTATGTAAGCCGATCCGATATTTATAAAACAACAACAAGCTCTCTTTGGATGTCTTGTTCCGAAAAACATTACAGAACTACTGATACATCAGCTTATTATAACGAAATACCCAAATATTTTGTTAATCCAAAAGATAATTATATTACAGAAACAGATGGTTGGCAAAAAATATCAGGAACCTTTTTTGCAAAAGGTAACGAAAAATATATTGCAATAGGTTCTTCTCCAACTATATCTACTCTAAAAGGAAAAGGGATTGTGTTTTTTTATATTGACGATGTTTTTGTTAAAGAAATTAAAGATTCATTAGTTATAGAAAAAGGCAAACCATTGATTTTAGAAAATATTGTTTTTGAATCGGCTAAAGCAAAATTATTGCCAGAATCCAATGCTGAATTAGAGAAATTATTAAACTATTTACTGTTAAATGAAAAATCTAAGTTAGAAATCTCAGGACATACCGATAATACAGGTGATGAAGCAAAAAATGTTTTGCTTTCAGAAGAAAGAGCAAAATCGGTAATTAAATATTTGACAAATCAAGGAATTTCTGAAAATAGACTTCTATTTAAAGGTTATGGCTCATCAAAACCATTAAATACTAATAAAACAGTTGAAGGCAGAGCAAAAAACAGAAGGGTAGAAGTGATAATTATTGATGAGAAAGATTAATGTTAAAATTCCCTCACTACACCCAACTAGATGCTATGGATTGTGGTCCAGCGTGTTTGCGTATTGTAACAAAGCATTATGGTAAAAATTATACGCTTCAAACATTACGTAAAAAAAGTAGAATTACTAGGGAAGGAGTATCGCTAAAAGGAATATCTGATGCTGCTGAAAATATTGGTTTTAGAACATTAGGCGTAAAAATTAGTTTTGAGCAACTAAAAAAAGAAGCAGCTTTGCCAGTAATTGTCCATTGGGAGCAAAACCATTTTGTAGTAGTTTATAAAATAAATAAAAAAGATGAGGTTTATGTTTCGGACCCAGCAAAAAAACTTTTAAAATACTCTAAAAAAGAATTTTTAGAGTATTGGCTAAGTACCCAAAAATCTGATGTTAAACAAGGCATTGCATTATTACTAGAAACAACTCCAGAGTTTCATAGCCAAGAGGGAGAAAAACAAGATAAATCTAGCTTTTTATCATTATTTTCGTATGTTAACCCACAACGAAAATTAATAATTCAACTTATTATTGGGCTACTAGCAGGTAGTCTCTTGCAGTTAATCTTCCCTTTTCTAACACAATCAATAGTAGATTTTGGTATAGGAAACAAAAATGTTGAATTTCTTTATTTGGTATTAGTAGCTCAACTTATGCTTTATGTAGGAAAAACTGCCATTGATTTTATTCGCTCGTGGATTTTATTACATATAAGCACTCGCATAAATATATCTTTAATCAGCGATTTTTTAATAAAGCTATTGAAACTACCATTAAGTTATTTTGATACCAAAATGGCAGGCGATATTTTACAACGAATAAGCGACCAAAGTAGAATAGAAAATTTTCTTACAAACACAAGCTTAAATATTGTATTTGCTATAATAAATTTTATAATTTTTGGTTTTGTATTAGCCTTATATAGTTTTAAAATTTTTATAGTATTTCTTTTAGGAACTATTCTTTATCTTTTTTGGTTACTTATATTTATGAAAAAGAGGCGTAGTATCGACTATAAGCGTTTTGCAATAATGTCGAAAAACCAAAGTAATATTATTCAACTAATAAACGGAATGCAAGAAATAAAACTACACAACAGCGAAAAATATAAACGTTGGGAGTGGGAGCGTATTCAGGCAAGTTTATTTAAAATAAATATAAAAAGTTTAACAATAAACCAGTACCAACAAGCTGGCTCAGTTTTTATAAACGAAACAAAAAATATTTTCATATCTTTTTTAGCAGCAGTTTCTGTTATTAATGGCGAAATGACTTTAGGAATGATGCTTGCTGTACAATATATAATAGGTCAAATGAATAGTCCTGTACAACAAATGCTCGGTTTTATACACTCCATACAGGAAGCAAAAATAAGTTTAGAGCGACTAAACGAAATTCATACTATGGAAGATGAAGAAAGTGCTGAAAGTTCTAAAATTTATGAATTACCAAAACAAAAAAGCATTTCTATTAAAGATATGTATTTTAGTTATACAGGGGAAGAAAACAGCGATGTATTAAAAAATATCAACTTAAAAATACCCGAAAATAAAATAACAGCTATTGTAGGAACAAGTGGAAGTGGAAAAACTACATTAATCAAACTTTTATTAGGATTTTATAAACTGGCAAAAGGCGAAATTAGTGTTGGTAATACCTTACTAAATAATTTAAGTATTCATTCATGGCGAGCAAAATGTGGTTCAGTAATGCAGGACGGCTACATTTTTTCGGATAGTATTGAAAAAAATATAGCATTAGGGCATGATGAAATAGACCAAGAAAAATTAGTAAATGCTGCAAATATTGCCAATATTCATACTCATATAGAGAGTTTACCACTTTCGTATAACACGAAAATTGGCGAAGAAGGAGTAGGGCTAAGTCAAGGACAAAAACAACGAATTCTTATTGCACGGGCAGTATATAAAAACC